>CACYET010000233.1 GCA_902773515.1 uncultured Eubacteriales bacterium
CCAGGCCGCCCAGAAGGCCGGAGATCATCACGCCCGCGTAGCGCATGCGGTACACGTTGATGCCCACGGAGTCGGCCGCCTGCGGGTGCTCGCCGCACGCCATCAGCCTCAGGCCGAACTTCGTCCGGTACAGCACGACGTAGGAGACGATCAGGAGGATCAGCGCCAGGATCATGAACCAGCTGAACTCGGTGCCCTCGGCGATGATAAACGACTTCTTTGCCTCCACATACATGATCTCGGAGGAGGGGTTCGCGGAGTCCGCCGCGGTGTTGATGGCCTTGACGATGACGGTCGCGGCGGCGGTGCCCAGCAGGTTCATCGCCGTGCCCACCAGCGTCTGGTCGGCCTTGAAGTTGATCGCGGCCACGGCCAGCAGCAGCGAGTAGAGTATGCCGGAGAGCATGGCGGCCAGCACCGTGACGCACAGCATCACGAACGGCGCGGTGCCAGAGGGCATGTACTTCATGATCAGCGCGCCGCCCAGCGCGCCGAAGACCATGATGCCCTCGAGGCCGATGTTGATGACGCCCGAATGCTCCGAGAAGCAGCCGCCCAGGGCGACCAGCATCAGAACGGAGGTGAATATCAGGGTGTATTGCAGAAGCAGCATCATGCGGCATTGCCCCCCTTCCTGCGCTGGCCTTTGGCGTCCAGCCGCTTGTTCATAAACTGCTTCATGAACAGCACGAAGCCGCACATGTAGATGATGACCGACGAGATCAGGTCGGAGATCTGGGCGCAATACATGTTCATGTTCACGTTCGCGCCGCCGCGGGTGATGTGCTGGATGAAGTAGGAGGAGAAGATCGCTCCGATGGGGTTCAGGCCGCCCAGGAACGCGGCGGCGATGCCGTTGAAGCCCATCGCGGGCACGGAGGCCTGCGTGACGGCCCACTGCTCAAAGTCGGACAGGTACAGCATCGACGCGCCCAGGCCGGCCAGGCCGCCGGCGATGGCCATCGTCAGGATGATGTTGTAGCGGTCGCGCATGCCGCAGTACTTCGCGGCGTTCTTGTTCAGGCCCGTCGCCCGCAGCTCGTAGCCCAGCTGCGTCTTGTTCAGCAGCACCCAGATCAGGACGCACACCAGGATCGCCAGCGGAATGGCGAGGGTCACGTTCTTCTGGTTCAGCAGCTTGTCCAGCCCCAGGCTCGGCAGCTGCGCCGAGGCGTTCTGGCTGGCGATGGTGAACGTGTCCTTGCCGGTGGGGTTCTTCACCGGGGCCAGCAGCGTGTTCACCAGATACAGCGAGATCCAGTTCAGCATGATGCAGCTGATGACCTCGTTCACGTTGCGGTAGGCCTTCAGGAAGCCGGAGACAGCGCCCAGCGCCGCGCCGCAGAGCACCGCGGCCAGCACGCACACGTACCAGGGCATGTGCAGCGCCAGCGCGCAGTAGAGGCTCGCGCCCGCGCCGGCCACGTACTGCCCGGCCGCGCCGATGTTGAACAGGCCCACCTTGTAGGCGAACAGCACCGACAGCGAGCACATCAAAAGCGGCGCGGTGGTCACCAGCGTGCAGCCGAAGTTCTTGAGCTGCTTCTCGGGCTTGGAGTAGGCCCAGAAGTTCTTGACGACGCTGATGATGGCCTCGGTGGCGCCGCTGGGGTTGATGATCAGCAGCGCGATGTAGCCCACCAGCAGGCCCAGCAAAATGCAGATCAGGCTGGCGATGAGCGTCTGCACCCCGGGCTTTCTCAGCAGGGATTCACGGGACTTGTCAGCCTGCATAGCTGGGAACCTCCTCTCGCTTCGCGCCTGCCATATACAGGCCGATTTCTTCGGGATTGGTCTTCTTCGGGTCGAGCTCGCCGACGATCTCGCCCTCGTACATCACCAGGATGCGGTCGGAGACGTCCAACACCTCGTCCATCTCCAGCGACACCAGCAGCACGGCCTTGCCCTTGTTGCGCTGCTCGACGATCTGCTTGTGGATGTACTCGATCGCGCCGACGTCCAGGCCGCGCGTGGGCTGCACCGCGATCAGCAGCGCCGGCTCCTTGTCGATCTCGCGCGCGATGATGGCCTTCTGCTGGTTGCCGCCGGACATGCTGCGCGCCGTGGTGATCGCGCCCTGGCCGGAGCGGATGTCGTACTGATCGATCAGCTTGTCGGCGTATTTGCGGATGTTCTTGCGCCGCAGGAAGCCCATCTTGCTGAACTCGGGCTCAAAGTAGCGCTGGAGCACGATGTTGTCCTCCAGGGAGTAATCCAGCACCAGGCCGTGCTTGTGCCTGTCCTCGGGGATGTGGCTCATGCCCAGCACGGAGCGCTGGCGGATGGCGGTGTGGGTCAGGTCCTTGCCCTCCAGCGTGATGGTGCCGCTGGACAGGGGCTCCAGGCCGGACAGGCCGTAGACGAACTCGGTCTGGCCGTTGCCGTCGATGCCCGCGATGCAGACGATCTCGCCCTCGCGCACCTGCAGGGACACGTGCTTGACGGCGTCGCCCGGATGGCTGTGGGACTTGACGGACATGTCCTTGATGTCCAGGATCACGTTGCCGGGGGTCTTCTCCGGCTTCTCGACGTGGAAGTTGACGTTGCGGCCCACCATCATGGCGGAGAGGTCTTCCATCGTCACGTCCTTGGTCTCCACCGTGCCGATGTACTTGCCCTTGCGCAGCACGCTGCACCGGTCGGCCACGGCCATGATCTCGGCCAGCTTGTGGCTGATGAACAGGATGCTCTTGCCCTCGGCGGCGAGGTTCTTCATGATCTGCATCAGCTCGTCGATCTCCTGCGGCGTCAGAACGGCCGTGGGCTCGTCGAAGATCAGGATCTCGTTGTCGCGGTAGAGCATCTTGAGGATCTCGGTGCGCTGCTGCATGCCCACGGTGATGTCGGAGATCTTCGCGTCCGGGTCCACCTGCAGGCCGTAGCGCTCCGAGAGCTCGATCACGCGCTTGCGGGCCTCCGCCTTCTGCAAAAAGCCCATCTTGCTGGTCGGCTCCACGCCGAGGATGATGTTGTCCAGCACCGTGAAGCATTCCACCAGCTTGAAGTGCTGGTGCACCATGCCGATGCCCAGGTCGTTGGCGTCGTTCGGATCGTTGATCTTCACGACCTTGCCATCCTTCTTGATGGTGCCCTCCTCCGCCTGGTACAGACCGAACAGCACGCTCATCAGCGTGGACTTGCCCGCGCCGTTCTCGCCGAGCAGGGCGTGGATCTCGCCCTTCTTCAGCTGTAGCGTGATGTCGTCGTTGGCGATGATGCCGGGGAAACGCTTGGTGATGTGCAGCATTTCAATGGCATACTGGTTCTCCAATTCTGATCGCCCTCCTATGCTGTGTGGTTACTGCAGGAGCAGGGGAACGACCTCTTCCGACCTCGCTGCGCTCGGCCACCTTCCCCTGAAGGGGAAGGCATATTCTGCAAAAGCCTTCCCCTTCAGGG
>CACYET010000234.1:0-885 GCA_902773515.1 uncultured Eubacteriales bacterium
AGGCCGAACAGCACGCCCAGGCCCACGTCGTCGATGCCGCCCTCCATCGCGCGGTCCATCGCCTCGGTGTGGTACGCGTAGTCGTGCTTGGGCCCGGTCGGGTGCAGGCGCAGATAGCTCTCCTTGTGATAGGTCTCCTGGAACAGAATGTACGTGCCGATGCCGGCGTCCTTCAGGCGGCGGTAGTTCTCCACCGTCGTGGCGGCGATGTTCACGTTCACGCGCCGGATGTCGCCATTCTTGTGGTGCACGCCGTAGATCGTGTCGATGCACTCGAGGATGTACTCGATCGGGTTGTTCACCGGGTCCTCGCCGGCCTCGATGGCCAGGCGCTTGTGGCCCATGTCCTGCAGCGCGATCACCTCCGCGCGCACCTCGTCCTGCGTCAGCTTCCGGCGGGCGATGTGCTTGTTTTTCAGGTGATAGGGACAGTACAGGCAGCCGTTGACGCAGTAGTTGGACAGGTACAGCGGCGCGAACAGCACGATGCGGTTGCCGTAGAACGCCTGCTTGATCTCCTCGGCGATCTGATACATCTTCTCGATCTTCTCCGGGATCTCGCACGCCAGCAGCACAGACGCCTCGCGGTGCGTCAGTCCCGCGCACTTGCAGCCGTTGCCCTGCTTCACCGGGCGCGCCTTCTCCAGGATCGCGTCGATCAGCTCGACGTTGTTCTTGTTCGCCTCGGCGTATTCGAGCGTCTCGCGGATCTCCGCGTCGTTGATGAACTCCTCGGCCTTGAGGGACTTGGGATCATAGTTATACATGTATGTTTCCTCCTGTTTTTCAGATGATGATGGCAAGATTCTTCGACTTCGGCTTCGCCTTCGCTCAGAATGAGAATGTAGCTTCAACTTCGCCTTCGCTCAGAATGACAATGTAGCT
>CACYET010000234.1:919-4287 GCA_902773515.1 uncultured Eubacteriales bacterium
ATGTAGCTTCAACTTCGCCTTCGCTCAGAATGACAATGTAGCTTCAACTTCGCCTTCGCTCAGAATGACAATGTAGCTTCAACTTCGCCTTCGCCCAGAATGACAATGTAACTACGAATGCGCCTGTGTCTGGAATGACAGCGCAGCGCAGCGAATGTCATCCTGAGCGAAGCGGCAGCGGAGTCGAAGGATCTGTACGAAACGCTCATTGCTGCGCTGCAGATGGAGATCTCTTCACGTCTCCCCGGTCAATAACCACCCGGTATCCGATCCTCTCGACGCGCGCCTCCAGGCAGCGTCGGCACTGGGCGGACTCGTCGCCGGTGCAGATCTTGTTGTCGTACAACTCGTACTGCTTGCGCACCTGAACCGGCGAGAGGTTCGGCATCACCACGTTCGCCCCGGCCAGTAGGCCCCGTTCGCGGCCCTCGGGGTGGATGGTGCCCAGCGCCGTGGTGGCGGGCAGCAGCACCGGCGGGTGGATGAGGCGAATGATCGACAGCAGGAAGAGCGTCTCCTCCAGCGTCCCGGCGGGCCTATCGCGAAAGGGCGTGTCGTGGTGGGGGATGAACGGCCCGATGCCGCACATGTCGGGCTTGAAGGTCTCGATGAACTTCAGGTCCCTCGCCAGCGCCGCGCTCGTCTGGAAGGGCGAGCCCACCATGAAGCCGCAGCCCACCTGGTAGCCGATGTCGCGGAGGTCGCGCAGGCAGCGCATGCGGTTGTCAAACGACATCTCGGCGGGGTGGATCTTCGCGTAGTGGCCCGGGTCGGCGGTCTCGTGCCGAAGCAGGTAGCGGTCGGCCCCGGCGTCGAACAGCCGCTTGTAGCTGTCGCGGCTGCGCTCGCCCAGCGAGAGCGTCACGGCGCAGTCGGGGAAGCGCCGCTTGATCTGGCTGATGATTTCGCACAGGATCGCGTCGGTGAACCAACCGTCCTCGCCGCTCTGCAGCACGAACGTGCGAAAGCCCAGCGCGTGGCCCTCCGCGGCGCAGTCGACGATCTGCTCCGGCGTCAGGCGGTAGCGCTGCGCGCGCGCGTTGCTTCGCCGTATCCCGCAGTAGAGGCAGTCGTTTTTGCAGATGTTGCTGATCTCGATCAGCCCGCGGATGAACACCGCGTCGCCGTAGATCGCCTTTCGAACGGCCACGGCCCTCTCCGCCAGCAGCGCGGCGCTTTCCCCATCCCGGGCCTCGATCAGCGCCTGATACTCTGCCTCCGCGAGCGCATGCTCGCTGGCGAGCCGCTCGATCAGCTCAGCCGTCCGCGCGTTCATGCGCCGCCTCCCAAGAGCAGCGCGTGCGCCTCGGGGAATAGCCGCAGGCTCCGCTCCAGCGCGTCGGTCATTCGGGCGATGGCGGTGCCGTAGTTCGTGAACGGCACGCCCTGCGCGAGCGCGAGGTTCATCCGGTATTGCACCACGTTTTCCGTCAGCATGCAGCCGCCGCAGTGGATCACCAGCCGATAGGGCGTCAAATCCTCCGGGAAGTCGCGGCCGGTGCAGGTCTCGATCTCGATCGCCGCGCCGGTGTGCGCGCGCAGCCAGCGGGGGATCTTCACGGTGCCGATGTCGTTGCACTGGCGGTGGTGCGTGCAGCCCTCGGCCATCAGCACGCGGTCGCCGTCCTTCAGCGCGTCGACCGCCGCCACGCCCGCCACCGCCGTCTCCAGGAAGCCCTTGTAGCGGGCCATCAGGATCGAGAACGACGTCAGGGGGATGTCGTCCGGCACGGTTTGGCTCACGACGCCGAACGCCTGGCTGTCGGTGACGACGAGCCTGGGCGGCTTTGCGAGGCTCGACAGCGCCCCCTCCAGCTCCTTCTCCCGGCACACCAGCGCCAGCGCCCCGGCGTCCAGCAGGTCGCGGATCGCCTGCTGCTGCGGCAGGATCAGCCGGCCCTTCGGCGCGGATTCGTCGATGGGACAGACCAGGATCGCCGCGTCGCCGGGCTCGACCAGATCCGCCAACAGCCGTTTTTCCGCACGATTCGGCAGGATGCGCGCCAGCGCTTCCTTCAGTTCGTTCACGTTCGCGCCGGTCACGCAGCTGACGGCCGTCGCGTCCGGCGGAGCGGGCAGGGCCGCGGCCAGGTCCGCCTTGTTCCAGGCGATCAATAAGGGCAGGCGGCGCGCCTTGATCATTTCGAGGAGCTTGACGTCCTCGCTTCGCAGGCCGATGGTGCCGTCGATCACCAGCACCGCCGCGTCGCAGCGGTTCAGCGCGTCCACGGTGCGCTGCACGCGCAGCTCGCCCAGCGCGCCCTCGTCGTCGAAGCCGGGCGTGTCGATGATCACCACAGCCCCCAGCGGCAAGAGCTCCATGGCCTTGAGTACCGGGTCGGTGGTGGTGCCGCGCACGTCGGACACGATGGCCAGCGACTGGCCGGTCACGGCGTTCACGAGGCTGGACTTCCCGGCGTTGCGGCAGCCGAAGAAGCCGATGTGCGTCCGCTGCGCGGACGGGGTGGAATTCAGACTCATAGTTCACCTCAAACGATTGTCGACGCCATCCTGCGGATGTCGCCGACCCGGAAAACGTTCCGTTTTCCTAATCGTGCAAAATTCAATAACACAGACAGCCGCCGCATCCCACTGGGATACGGCGGCTGTCTGCAGGCGCGCATAAACATTGCGCGCGCTCGCACATCGTATCTTTCGCCTCAAGTGTTGCGTTTCGGCGTCAGGGGATGCGTTGTATTCAGTTCGGTAGGGTCGATCAGACGTTGCTGTAGGTCGCCTTGGCGTTGATGCCCTCGATGCGGCCCAGCGCGCCGGTCAGCGCGTTGATGCTGTCGCCGGGGGCGTCGATGGCGACGCAGATGATGTTCACGCCCTTCTGGCGGTAGGGGATGCCCAGGCGGCCGATGATGAACTGCCCGTACTGGTGCAGCAGGTCGTTCAGCGGGTTCACGGCGTCCTCTTTCTCCACGATGATGCTGATGACGGCTACGCGATTATCCATGTGCATTCACCTCTCATCCCTATCATAGCCGAAGCCCGCGCGAAAAGCAAGTAAAATTATTGGTCCGCCAATGAGAGCAGTTCCTCCAATTGCTCCGGTGTCACCGAGCCCGCCCGGTTGTACACGACCTCGCCGCGCTTATTCAATGCGATCGTCTGCGGCAGCAGCGCCGACCCGCCCACGGCGTTGAACGCCGCGTCGTCCGCGCCGTCCAGGGCGAAGTCCAGCGCCCAGCCCTTGTCCGCGAGCCACGCGGCCACGTCCTCGGTCGCAAGCGACGAGTGCACGGCCAGCACCTCGACGTCGGGATGCGCCGCCTTCAGCGCGTCGAACCACGGCAGCTCCTTCACGCACGGGCCGCAGTAGGTGGCCCACAGGTTGATGAACACGACCTGTCCGCGGTGCT
>CACYET010000235.1 GCA_902773515.1 uncultured Eubacteriales bacterium
CATTACGATATGCACCAAACGCAAGGCGAGCCTGTTTTGGCGGGTAGGGGCGGCGATGCGCAGCCCGCCCGAGTGCCTCACCCGGGCCGGTCAGATCGCAGACGACAGGATCCAGCGCATCGAAGGTATTTATGACGGATCTGTCCACGTGGACAACAGCGTCGTGATGCCCAACCATGTGCACATGCTCCTGCGCATCGAAACGTCGGTGATGGGCGGGCGGCGCATCGCCGCCCCTACGATCATGTCCGTCGTCAACCAGTACAAGGGCGCGGTCAGCAAGGCCGTCGGTTTCCCCTGCTGGCAGAAGTCCTTTCACGATCACATCATTCGTGACGACTCCGACTATCATAGGATTTGGACCTACATCGACGCCAACCCCGGCAAGTGGGAAGAGGATTGTTACTATATCGCAGACTGAAGCAACTCCGGTATGGATTGGCGACAACACGGAACGAGCACAAGGAGACCTGGAACCCGAAGACGCCCGACGACCAGATCTACGCTGCTCGCCGCCAGTACGCGGACGAGGAGTTTGCCGCAAGGGCGGCATGAAAGGACGGTAGGATATGTACAAGCGCATCATATTGAAGCTCAGCGGCGAGACGCTTGCGCCCGAGACCTTCTCAAAGGACGACGCCTCCCACAGCTTTGAGGCCTCGCGCGTGGACCGCGCGGCCAGGGCCATCGTGGACCTCGCGGACCTGGGCGTGCAGGTGGGCGTGGTGATGGGCGGCGGCAACATCTGGCGCGGCCGCTTCACCGACGCGATGAACCCGGTGCTGGCCGACCAGATGGGCATGCTGGCCACGATCATCAACGCGCTGTGCGTGCAGGACGCCATCCAGCGGTTGGGGCACGGCGCGACGGTGTTCACCGCGCAGGAGATGACCCGCTTCGCGGAGCTCTACCGCGCCGACCGCGCCATCGCGGCCATGGAGCGCGGCGACATCGTGCTGCTGGCCGGCGGCACCGGCAACCCCTTCTTCACCACCGACACCGGCGCGGCGCTGCGCGCGGCGGAGCTGCACGCGGACGCCGTGTTCAAGGGCACGACCGTGGACGGCGTGTACGATTCCGACCCCCGCAAGAGCCCCGACGCGAAGCTGATCCGCGACATCACCTACCAGGAGACCATCGAGCGCGGCCTCCGGGTGATGGACATCAGCGCGTTCCAGCTGTGCCGCGAGCAAAAGATCCCCTGTATCCGCATCTTCAACATGGACGACCTGGACAACATCCTGCGCGTCGCGAAGGGCGAGGATATCGGGACCGTGGTGCATCTGTAAGGGAGATGAATCGGGCCGTCCGGCATTGCCGGACGGCCCGATTTTTACTTCAACCCCAAATACTCGTTCCAGAACGAGCGCGACGTGAGGATCGGCTCGGCCTCCCGGTAGCGCTTCGCCGCGGCGTCATAGCCCCGCAGCAGCCGCCACGCCGCGCCGAACGCTTTAAGCAGCGCGGACACGGAAGCCTTGAAGTCGCGGCGGGACACGAAGCCCTTGCCCGTCGTCTCGTCGTAGTTCAGCACGGCCTTCTTGCGGTAGTAGTTGCGCGGCCAGCTGGTGGCGATGTTCACGACGGCCGTGCCCCGCGCGGGCAGGAACAGCCCGTTCAGGAAGAACAGCCGCGCCATCTCCACGAAATCCTTGCGCTTCTCGATGCCCGCCTCGTGGGAGGCCTCGTCGAAGGGCATGTCCAGCTCCTCCACGGGCTTTAATACGTCCGAGGCCGCCATGATCTCCGCGTTCAGCGCCTCCGGATCCGTCACGATCAGCTTGTCCGGCCCGGCGAGGAAGTCGTCCAGGCCGCGGCGCATCAATTCGCAGTTGCCGTAGCGGTAGCGCACGATGTTCCCCACGCTGCGGCGCAGGAACGTGCGCGCGTTGCCGATCGCCGGATACTTCGGCAGGCGCAGCGCGTTCAGGATCAGGTCGTTGCGCACCTCGTAGTACAAGAGGCTCGAGGCGTATTTGTTGTCAAACGTCTCGTGCCAGATGCACACGCCGTTGAGCGTGAGGATGTCGCTGCCGGTGCGCATGCCGAACTCGATGTCGTCCCGGTGCACGAACAGCGGCAGCGGCAGGTTGTCGTTGTCGATCTTCGCCATCGGGATGCAGCTGAACCACCAGCCGCTGTAGCTGGCGGTCTCCTCCTGCTCGTTGAACACCACGCTGTCGACCTTTCGCATGTCCAGATCGCCCTTCAATGCGACGGGCACGTATTCGCCGGTCCAGACGGCGGCGTTTTCGTACTGCACGCAGCGACCGTCCAGCCGCATCAGCGCCCCGGCGACCGTCTTGCCCGCGTACTCCGGCTTGAGCAGCCTGAGCAGCCGGTAGGTGCGCAGCAGCGCGTCGGGATTGACCAGCACGTCGTCGTCCATCAGCAGCACGTGCGTAAAGCGCCGCGGGCTGTCGATCACCTCGATCATGCCCCGCGTGAAGCCGCCCGCCCCGCCCACGTTGCGGTTGGGGAACACGTGCACGCGGTCGTCCTCAAACCGATTGCGCTCCAGCGTCCGGCCGTTGTCGCAGATGAACACCTCCAAATGATCCCCCAGTTCGCAGGCGGGATCGTCCATGATGTCCCGCTTCAGCATAGCGATGTTGCGCTCGACGTACTTCTCGCGCCTGTAGGTGCAGATGTCGAGCGCGATGTCCACCGGGTTCAGGTCGTCCTCGTCGGCGTCGGTCTGGTACGCGCCGCCGTAGAAGGCGCAGTTCTCCCCCACCGCGTACAGCGACGCGGCCACGACGCCCCGCGCGGGAAGCTCGCCGGGCAAGTCGATCTCGAAGGCCTGCCGCTGGGCCGACTCGCACACGCGCTCCGCCAGCACCGCCTTCTGGAGCTCGCCCTTCAACTTCTGCCAGTGCACCAGCTGCACCCGGAACGCCCCGGACAGCTCCAGCCGCAGGCGCAGGGTCTTCAGGCGCGTGTACTTGCGCCACTTGCCGACGGAGAAGCTGTTGAAGTAGGTGTCCAGCTCCAGCGCGCACCACCTCGGCACGCGAATGGCGCCCAGCCGCGAATCGGCCCAGGCGCGCTTCGAGCCCTCGTTCGTGCGGAAGTACATCTCAAACGTCGGGCAGGTCTCCATGTTCGGAAACAACAGCTCTTGCAGGTCCATCATGGCGCATTTCCTTTCCGGGCGACATTATTATCCAAATTTATTGTACAATAGAAGCCCCGCCCGGTCAAGAAGCTTTGTCGGAATAAATGATGACATTTCCCCGCGCGGCGTTTTCGGTTGACTTCCAGGGGCTTTGGTACTATAATGAAGGAAGAATACAGAAGGTGGTGGAGTTCATGCGGTCCGGTCAGAGCGCGCCTTGGCGCG
>CACYET010000236.1 GCA_902773515.1 uncultured Eubacteriales bacterium
CGAACAGGTTGCCGCCGGGCTTCACCAGCGATTCAAACTTCAACAGCGACGGCAGGTTCATCACCACCACGTCGTCCGCCTCGTAGATCAGCGGGCAGGACACGGGCTTGTCGGGGCTGATGACCACGGTGCAGTTCGCGGTGCCGCCGCGCATCTCCGGGCCGTAGGAGGGAAGCCAGGTGGCGTTCATGTCGGCGTACATGGCCGCGTAGGTCAGCATCTGGCCCATCGTCAGTACGCCCTGGCCGCCGGAACCGGCGAAAAACAGCTTCGTCGTCGCCATCTTACTGCGCCTCCTTTTCGACGTCGCGGTAGACGCCCAGCGGATAGTAGGCCATCATGTTCTCCTCCAGCCACTGCATCGCCTTGGGCGGCGTGAGGCCCCAGTTGGTGGGGCAGATGGACAGCATCTCGATGAACGTGAAGCCCTTGCCCGCGAGCTGGTACTCAAACGCCTTGCGCACGGCCTTCTTCGCCGCGCGGATGTGCGCCGGGCTGTTCAGCGCCACGCGCTCGATGTAGGCCGGGCCGTCCAGCGTGGCCAGCAGCTCGCAGATCTTCAGCGGCATGCCCGCCTGCTCGCGCGTGCGGCCGTCCACGCAGGTGGTGGAGCGCTGGCCGATCAGCGTGGTGGGGGCCATCTGGCCGCCGGTCATGCCGTAGATGCCGTTGTTGATGAAGAACGTGGTAAACTTCTCCCCGCGGGCCGCGGCGTGGACGATCTCGCCCATGCCGATGGAGGCCAGGTCGCCGTCGCCCTGGTAGGTGAACACGACCTTGTCCGGGTGCACGCGGCGGATGCCGGAGGCCACCGCCGGGGCGCGGCCGTGGGCCGCCTCGCACATGTCCACGTTCATGAACTGGTGCGCCACGACGGAGCAGCCGATGGGCGCGACGCCCAGGGTGTCCCCGAGCAGGCCCATCTCGTCCAGCGTCTCCATGATGATGCGGTGTGCGACGCCGTGGGTGCAGCCGGGGCAATAGCTGGTGCTGACGGGCAGCATGCCCTCTGTTACGGTAAATACAGGTTTCATCGCACTTCCTCCAGTATCTTCTTCGTCTTTTCCACGACCTCCAGGCTCGTTGGCAGCATGCCGCCCACGCGGTGGATGAGCCGCACGGGCACGCGGCCCTTCACGCCCAGGTTGATATCCTGCAGCATCTGGCCCATGCTCAGCTCCACGGAGATCACGGCCTTCGCGGTGGCGGGGATCTGCTCAAACGCGCCGTAGGGATACGGCCAGAGGCTGATGGGCCGGATCAGGCCGGCCTTCACGCCCTGCGCCTCCAAGAGCTCCATCGCCTCGCGGGCCAGGCGCGCCATCGTGCCGAACGCCACGAACACGACCTCGGCGCCCTCGAGGTTCTCCACCTCGACGCGCTCCAGCTCCTTCTCCATGGCGGCGTACTTCTCAAACAGGTGCTCCACGTGCTCCTCCAGCACCTCCGGCTGCAGCCGCAGGCTCTTGACCACGCTGCGCGTGCCCTTCTTGCTGCCGGACAGCGCCCAGGGCTTCGCGGTGGAAATCTCCTCGCTGGTCAGGGCGTGCTTCTCCTCGGGCAGCATCACGGGCTCCATCATCTGGCCCATCAGGCCGTCGGCCAGCACCATCACCGGGTTGCGGTATTTGTCGGCGATGGACGGGCACTCGTAGAGGATGTCCACGGCCTCCTGGATCGACGCGGGCGCGAACACGGGGATGCGATAGTCGCCGTTGCCGCCGCCGCGGGTCACCTGGTTGTAGTCGGCCTGGCCGGGCTGGATCGAGCCGATGCCGGGGCCGCCGCGCGACACGTTCAGGAGCGTCACCGGCACCTCCGCGCCGCACAGGAAGCTCATGCCCTCCTGCATCAGGGCGATGCCCGGGGACGAGGACGAGATGAAGCCGCTGCCGCCGGCCGCGCCGCAGCCGTAGGCCATGTTGATCGCGCCCAGCTCGCTCTCCGCCTGGAGGAACTTGCCGCCGCGCTTGGGCAGCTCCCGGCTCATGAACTCCGGGATCTCGCTCTGGGGGGTGATGGGATAGCCAAAGTAGAAGCGCGCGCCGCCGCGGATGACCGCCTCGGCGAAGGCCTCGTTGCCCTTCATCAATACCTTCTCGCTCATGCTTCCCCCTCCTCCAGCTGGAAAATCTCGATCGCGCAGTCGGGACAGACGGTCGCGCAGCTCTGGCAGCCGATGCACTGCTCCTGATCGACGATCATCGCCGGGCAGTAGCCCTTGGCGTTCACCTGGGTGTCCATGGCGATGATCTGCTTCGGGCAGAAGCTGCGGCACAGCTCGCATCCCTTGCAGCGCTCCCGGTCGAAGACGACCTTGAACCTTCTAGACATATCCTTGCCTCCTAAATCATTTGTCGATCCACGTTGGCCGCATGTACATCCCCAGCGGCAGCAGGTATTCGTACTTTCCGGCGAGTTCGGCTTCGGGGACGATGCCCTCCGGGTAAGTGTCGCACCAGAGCAGCTTGCCCGTCGCCGCGCACAGCGCCTCGCACAGCGCGTGTCCCTTCGCCACGCACGCGGCGTCGGTCTCGCGCAGCAGGTGGCAGTTGTTGATCACGCCGTCGATGCGCCGCCCGGTCTTCTGCTCGATGGCCCGCAGGTGGGCAAGCGCCCCCTCCAGATCCCGCGTCTCGGGCCGGTTGGCGTTCACGACGATCAAAAACAGCGCGTCCTCGGGGTCGAAGTACTTGCCGAACTGGTTGAGCACCACCGCGCCGGAGTCGTTGCCGCCCACGTCCACGATCACGCGGCAGTCCGCGTCCTCCAGCGGCGCGCGGATGTCCGCGCCCAGTGCGGGAAGCTCGGCGGTGATCTCGTGGATGTAGGCGCTGCCGTACACCTTCACGCCCGCGGCCTGAAGCGTCTCCCGGCGCTCGCGGGAGCGGAAGTAGGGGTTGGCGATGTCCAGGTCCACAAGGCCCAGGCGCTCATAAGGCCCGAAGCCCCGCTTCGCCAGGCGCATCGCCAAGCTCACGCAGAACTCCGTCTTGCCGCTGCCGTAGTGGCCGGTGACGACCATCACGCGCCGATCCGGCTCCCGCAGCCCGCTGAACTGACCCATTTTGCCGCCCCTCCGCTTTACTTTGATAAATAATCTAGCAGTATTGCCGCCGCTTGTCAAGTCGATTGTTCGGCAGTTTGTCGAACGTTTCCGGTCATTTCCTGCAAATTATTCGCGCGCGTGCGCGGCATCATAGAAATTTAACGCGATAAACCTTTGACAGACGCCGGGGCTGGTGATAGAATAACCACAATCGAATATATCTCAAAGGCGATGACGAAGACGGCGGAGCCGATCGGCGCGCAGAGAGCCGGCCGCTTGCTGAAAGG
>CACYET010000237.1 GCA_902773515.1 uncultured Eubacteriales bacterium
AGCCCCGGGCTCGTGAACCTGCATGCGCACACCGCCATGAACATCTTTAAGGGCATCGCCGAGGACGTGCCGCCGGAGGTCTGGTTCAACGAGATGATCTGGCCCTACGAGAGCCAGATGACCCCGCGGGACATCTACACGGGCACGCTGCTGGGCATCGCGGAGATGCTCAACAACGGCGTGACCGCCGTCGCCGACCACTACTTCGGCGAGGAGGACGTATTGCGGGCCGCGAAGGACGCGGGCATCCGCATGGACATCGCGCCGACCGTGTTCGGCATGACGCCCGACTGGCGCGACAGGCTTTCCCAGGTCAGCGCGTTCATCCGCGAGCATCAGGGCGATTCCACCCGGATCAGCCTGCGGTTCGGCCCGCACTCGGACTACACCTGCCCGGGGGATTCGCTGGCCCAGATCGTGGCCGAGGCCCGGCGGATGCGGCTGCCGATCCACCTGCACCTCGCGGAGACGCGCTTGCAGGTGGAGCAGTCGATCGAGAGGACCGGCAAAACGCCCTTCCGGCGCCTGCAGGAAGCGGGCGGCTTCGACGTGCCCGTATTGATCGCCCACGGCCTGTGGCTGACGGAGGACGACCTCGCCTGCCTCGGCGACGACACCTGGTTCGCCTTCTGCCCCAAGACCTACATGCGGCTGGCCTCCGGCCGGGGCGGCTTCTTCGACTTCTCCGACCGCCTGCAATACAGCTTCGGCACCGACGGCGCGGCCAGTTCGGGAAGCGTCCACGTGCTGGAGCAGGCGCGGCTGTTCGCGATGCTCGAGAAGTTTGAACGGGGCGACGCGACCGTTCAGCCGGTGCTGGACGTGTGGCGGCGGCTGATGGCGGGACACGCCGTGTTCGGCGCGGATACCGGCCGGATGGAGGAAGGCGCGACGGCCGACCTGGTCGTCTGGGACCTGAACACGCCCGACACGATGGCGTACTACCACCCCGTCGCGGCCATACTCTACGCCGCGACGAGCGCGAACGTCCGCTACACGATGGTGGAGGGCGAGTTCTTGAAGTATGACGGCGCGCTGAAGATGGATTTCGCTGAAGTTGCGCGGGAGGCCCTGAGCCTGCAGAGGGACCTGCTGTCCCGCGGCAAGGGCACGGCGAAGGTGTACTACTGACGCCGTTCCGGGCGCTCTGCCGTCAGCCGTTGGAGGACGTCTGGCGCAGGTCTTTGCCTGCGATCAGCCCGTCCGACGTCATCATCTTCTCCAGCACGTCGATCTCCGTCTCCACGTCGAGCGCCTCCGAGCCGAACAGCTTGTCCTGCTGCTTCTCGGTCGCCGACACCAGCTTGTCCAGCACGGCCTCGATGCTTCGGCGCGCCGCCTGGATGTTCTCGCCCTGGTAGCTCTGATCCTCCATCAGGTTATAGCTCTCCAGCAGCTTCAGCGTCGTGGGCAGGTAGTAGTCCATGAAGCGCCGCGCGTCGTCGGCGCGGTCCGGGCGCTCCCGCAGCGTGCATAGGATGCTGGCCGTCACGGCCTCGATGCGGTCGATGCGCTCGGAGACCGCCGCGTCGTCGATCTCGTCGTTCAGGCGGCGGATCTCCTGGATCACGTCGTCCGGGCGGGCCTGCGGCCGTGCCTTGTCGGCCACGACCTCCAGCTTCGGGTTGTCCAGCACCAGCTCGCCGTTCTCGATCTCGACGCGCTGCAAAAAGCCCAGCCGCTTCAGTTTGGCGATCTTCGCGCCCGCCCGCTTCACGCCCAGCAGGCCGGAGAGCTCGCTCAGCGGGATGGAATGCTCGCGCCGCTGGGCCAGCTTTTGGGCGATAACCTTCGCGCTGTGCTGCCTCACCCGCCAGAGCACGATGCGAAACAGCGGCAGCAGCCACAGCGCCATCACCGTCATGTGCGCCAGCAGCCAGATGACCGGGTCCTCGTCAAACGGCGAGTCCTCGATCCACACCTGGGCGGTGACGGAGCTGAGCAGTATGGAGAGCAGGCCGACCGGAATGTGCCACAACCGGTTCTTCGTCGCAAGGTCCGTCAGATATCGGTTCTTCATGCGTCGCCCCCGGGAGTTTCATTATACTATATGGTATTATATCACAGCTACACGCCCGGGGCAACGGGAAAACCCCGGTTGACAACCGGGGCGCGGTGCGGCATAATACATACAGAGCGTTGTTTGTCCCCTGTAACCCAAGAAAGGATGATTGAAAAGTGTTCGGACGGCGACCTGACGGAAGAAGGATCAAGGGCATGGACCCGATCATGCGCATCACGCCCTACATCATGCCGATGCGCTGCGACGCGCAGGTGTTCCTGAAGCACCGCGTGGACCTGGACGTGCTGTTCGACTACGTCCGCCGGCAAAAGCTGGAGAAGGGCGAGAGCGTCACCTACATGCAGATCATCATCGCCGCCTACGTGCGCGCGATCAGCCAGAACCCGACGGTCAACCGCTTCATCATGAACCGGCAGCTCTTCGCGCGCAACAACTGCTCGGCGGCGTTCACGATCCTCAAGGACCCGGGCGACATCAACAAGGGCGAGGCCGTTGTGAAGATCAAGTACGATCTGACGGACACGATCTACGACGTGCGCGACCGCGTGAACGCCGCCGTGGAGACGATCCGCGGCGCGGACGCGACCCCGGGCTTCGTCGACAAGCTGCTGCGCGTGGTGTTCGCGCTGCCGGGGCTGCCCGCGCTGGTGGTGGGGACCATCAAGCTGCTGGACCGCTACGGCATCGCGCCCTCCGTGCTGATGGACGAGCTGCCGTTCTACGTGGGCATGTACATCACCAACACGGCCTCCATCCGCCTGCACGACGTGAACCACCACCTGTACAACTGGGGCAACGTCGGGCTGTTCTTCGGCATGGGCCTGGAGGAGCGGACCGCCGTCGTGGAGAACGGCCAGACGCGGATGAAGCGCTACCTGCCCGTGGGCATCACCGCCGACGAGCGCGTCTGCTCCGGCGCGCACTACGGGCACTTCTTCACCGACATCCGGCGTTACCTGGAGCATCCGGAGCTGCTGGAGACGCCGCCGGAGAAGGTCCTGTTCGACGAGGGATACGAGTATCACGAGCCGAAGGTGAAGGGGCAGAGGGGATAAGCGAGAAAGGGCATTAGCGGAGAAAAAGATCCTTCGCTGCGCTCAGGATGACAACGATGCGGCAATCGCCGACCTGTCATCCTGAGCGAAGCGAAGGATCTTTATGGTATACTGTTTACCTGTCCTTTATCCGCGTCATCCGTTCTTCTTGCGGTTGCGCAGGAAGTCGGTGTACACGGCCAGCAGTATGACGGCGCCCTTGATGATGTACTGCCAGTCGGAGTTGACGCCCATCAGGTTCAGGCCGTTGTTCAG
>CACYET010000238.1 GCA_902773515.1 uncultured Eubacteriales bacterium
CCTCCTCGCCCAGCATCTTGGTGAAGCCGTGGGCCATGCCGATGGACGCGCCCATGCACAGCACGGAATCCACCGCGTTCAGCGGCGCGCCGCTGCCCAGGGTGTAGCAGCCGATGTCGCCCAGCACGGTCAGCTTCAGCTTGGAGAGCACCGTGAACAGGCCGCGGTGCGGACAGCCGGGGCACATCACCGGCGGGCGGCCGGGCACGGCCTCGTCATAGGTGCGGAACTTCGGCAGCGCCGCCCCCATCGCGGCGCGCAGCTTGTTCTGCGAAAGCTCGCCCAGCGGGCCGAACAGGTCCTTGCCGCCGTCCACGCGGATGCCGTTCGCGCGCAGGTGCGCCTCGATCACGCCGTCCAGCTCCTCGACCACGATCAGGCGGTCCACCTTCGCGGCGAAGTCCCTGATCTTCTCCACCGGCAGCGGGTTCACCAGGCCCAGCTTCAAGACGCTCGCGTCCGGGAACGCCTCCTTCACGTACAGGTAGCAGGTGCCGGACGTGACGAAGCCGACGGCCCTGTCGCCCATCTCCACGCGGTTCAGCGGCGTGGTCTCGGCCAGCTGGCGGAGCTCTTCCATCCGCTGCTCCACCACCACGTGGCGCTTGACGGAGATCGCCGGGGCGGCCACGTACTTCTGCGGGATCTTTTCGTAGGGCTTCAGCGCCCTCTCGTCGCGCTCGTGCAGCTCCACAAGGCTCTGCGAATGGGCCACGCGGGTACAGGTGCGCAGCATCACCGGGGTGTCAAAGCGCTCCGAGAGCGCATAGGCCTCGCCCACGAACGCGGCGCACTCGCCGGAGTCCGACGGCTCCAGCATCGGAAGCTTCGCGGCGATGGCGTAGTGGCGGCTGTCCTGCTCGTTCTGGCTGGAGTGCATGCCCGGGTCGTCCGCCACGCACACCACCATGCCGCCGTTCACGCCGATGTAGGAGGCGGTGAACAGCGGGTCCGCCGCCACGTTGAAGCCCACGTGCTTCATCGCGCAGAAGCTGCGCGCGCCCGCGAGGCTCGCGCCCACGGCGCTCTCGGCGGCCACCTTCTCGTTGGGGGCCCACTCCGCGTAGATCTCGTCGTAGAGCGCCGCCTGTTCGGTGATCTCGGTGGACGGTGTGCCCGGGTAGGACGACACAAACCGGCAGCCCGCCTCCCAGAGGCCGCGCGCCACCGCCTGGTTGCCCAGCATCAGCTTTTTCATGGTCCATTCTTCCTTTCCGTCGAGTGAAAAATATCTACTTCAGCGCCTCGGTCACGCGCTCGGGGTAGTCGCTGGTGATGTAGTCCACGCCCATGTCCAGCCAGTTTTTAATGGCCGCGGGGTCGTTGACGGTCCAGACGCCCACCTTCAGGCCCGCGTCCTGCCAGGCCCTCAGGCTCTCCGCCGTCAGGTAGTCCGCCTTCTGGAACACGTAGAGCGACCTGAGCGTCGACAGCGTCTTGGCCAGGTTCTTCGGCGTCTTGTTGATGATGAAGCCGATCCGGGCGGAGGCGTCGATGCCGCGCACCTGCTTGAGCAGCTTCTGGTTGAAGGAGATGTACATCGTGCGCGCCTGCAGGCCGTGACTCTTGATCGCCTTCACGCAGGCCTTGGCGTTGGCGGTGTCCTTCAGCTCCAGGTTGATCTCCAGGTCGGTCGCGCCGAGCACGTCCAGCGCCTCGTCCAGCGTGCAGATGTCGGCGTCCAGCGCGCGCAGCTGCGCAAACTTCAGCTTCTTGATCGTGTACTTCTTGCCGCCGGCAGTGAAGGTGGCGTCGTGGTGGACCACCTGCACGCCGTCCCTGGTGCTGCGGGCGTCCAGCTCGACAGCCTTCGCGCCGGTGGACGCGGTGTGCCGGAAGGCCTCCAGCGTGTTCTCAGTCCAGTTGCCCAGGCCGCCGCGATGGGCCACGTTCACCGCGTTGCGGTTGATGGTGTCCCCGGCGGCGCGCACGTCCACGGTGCAGCTGGCGCTCTTGCCGTTGTAGGTGGTGGCCGTGACGGTGGTCGTGCCGATGCCCACCGGCGTCACGGTGCCGTCCGCGGCCACGGAGATCACGGCGGGGTCGTAGCCGGAATAGGCGATGGTCGAGGCGGTGTTCTTGGTCAGCGTCACCTTCAGGCGTCCCTGCTCGGCGATGCCCTGGGCGGCGTCGAACTTCAAAAAGCGGCGGTCCAGCGAGAGCGAGATGCTCTTGGGGGGCTTGACCACCTTCACGGTGCAGGTCGCCTTCACGCCGTTGGCGGCGGTGACGGTCAGCTTGGCGGTGCCCTTCTTCACGCCCGTCAGCACGCCGTTCGCGTCCACGGTGACGACCTTCGCCTTGCTGCTGGCGTAGCTCAGGCCCGTGCCGGTGGCCGAGCCATCGCTGCGCACGGGCACCGCGCCCAGGAGCGCCTGGTCGCCCACGCCCAGCAGCACCGTGGCGGGCACGTCGATCCGGTCCGGGCCCGGCAGCACGGTCAGTTTCACGCTGGCCGTCTTGCCGTTGAAGGAGGTGGCGGTGATCGTCGCCTCGCCGATGGCCAGCGCGCTGATCTCGCCGGTGGCGGCGTCCACGGCGGCCACGGCGGCGTTGTCGCTGGCAAAGGAAGCGTAGGCCGCCGTTCCATCGGGGCTCGGCGTCAGCGCCAGCGCGCGCCTCTCCTTCTCGATCATCGCGGGCGCGGGATCGGAAAAGGCGATGGCGTCGGGCGCGCCGAGGACCGTCACCTTACAGGTCGCGCTCTTGCCGTTGAAGGTGGAGGCGGTGACCGAGGTCGTGCCGATGCCCCGGGCGGTGATCGTGCCGTCCGCGGCCACGGACACCACGTTCGGGTCGTAGCCGGTGAAGCTCACCTGCGCGCCCGTGCCCTTGGGGAACGCGACGCCCAGCCTGTACTGGGTGCCCACGCCGGTGGCCGGGTCGAAGCCCAGCGTGCCGGAGGTCGCGCTCAGCGTGATCTTCTTCGGGGCCTTCACGACCGTCACCTGGCAGGTAAACTGCTCGCCGGTGGAGGCCGTGACGGCGATGGTCGCGCCGCCCCGCTTTTTAGCAGTGATCAGGCCGGAACCACTGACGGTGGCGATCTTCGCGTTGGAGCTGGCGTAGGTGAAGGCGATGCTTTCCACGCCGGCGGTCGGCAAGGGCTGCAGCGCGAAGGTCTCCTTCACGCCCAGCGTCAGCTCCGTGGCGTTCATGCGCACCGGCTCGGCCGCGGCGACCTCCGGGGCGGCGACTTCCGCAGCGGCGATTTCCGCAGCGGCGATCTCCGGGGCGGCGACCGCCGCCTCGCCCTCCGTCGACACGGGCTCCTCTACTACCGGCGCGGGCTCCTCCGCGACGGGCGCGGGCTCCTCCGCGACGGGCGCGGTCCACGACCGGCACGGGCTCCTCTGCGACGGGCGCGGGCTCCTCCGCGACGGGCGCGGGCTCCTCCACGACCGGCACGGGCTCCTCTGCGACGGGCGCGGGCTCCTCCGCGACGGGCGCGGGCTCCTCTACTACCGGCGCGGGCTCCTCTGCGACCGGCGCGGGCTCCTCTGCGGCGGGCGCGACGTCCGCCAGGTCGAGCTCCGGCAACTCCTGCGCCGCCGGTTCCCCCGGTTCAGCCAGAGCGCCCAGCGTGGTCAGCGCCAGCAGCGCTGCCAGCGCCAGGCACAGGCGCTTGTATCTATGTTTCACGGCTTTCGCCTCCTCGTTTGTCAAACGATGTCGATGGGTCGGCTGTGGTCCATTATAGCACAAGAATATTGGCCTTGCAAGGAAGGCGAACGGCCCGGGAGGGCCAAAAACATAAACTTCGACTTCGGCCGCGCCCTTGCCCGGGACGGGGCCTGTTGGGGCCCTGTCGTCCCGGGCGGGGCGAAGCGAAGTCGAAAAAACGGATGAGCTTCCGCCGACGCTCGTCGGGCGGTGTTTACGGCTGCTCGGAACTGAACAGCTTTTGCTGGAAGGCGTCGTCGGCCACGCCGGTGACCTCCATGCCGTAGGCCTGCTGGGCCTTCTT
The DNA here is from genome assembly GCA_902773515.1 of uncultured Eubacteriales bacterium. Taxonomy (GTDB): domain Bacteria; phylum Bacillota; class Clostridia; order Christensenellales; family Aristaeellaceae; genus UBA2862. The sequence goes on from CACYET010000238.1 coordinate 3,968, forward strand.
CACGGCGTCCTCGGTCATGTAGCCGTAGCCGCCGTCGGCCTTGCCATCGTAATAGCCCAGCTCGCGCAGGCGCAGCTGCAGCGTGACCACCTTTTCGCCGATGGAGTTCAGCTTCAGCGTGTCGTAGGTGACGGCCGGGGCCTCGGCCTCGGCGGGCACGGGCCGCTCCACGCCCTCAAACAGCTTCTGCTGGAAGGCGTTGTCGGCGATGCCGTTGGCCTCCATGCCGAAGGCCTCCTGGGCGGCCTTGATGGCGTCCTCGGTCATCTGGCCGAAGGTGCCGTCCGCCGCGCCCTTCAGGTAGCCCAGGTCGATCAACCGCTGCTGCACCACGGCGACCTCGTCGCTCTTGATGCCCCGCTGCAGCGTGTTGTACACGATCTCGGGCTCCGGCTCCGGCTCGTCGCTCTCCAGCTGGAACAGGATCTGCTGGGCCACGCCGTCGTTGTAGGTGGTCACCACCAGGTAGGCCATCTCCTCGCGGTCGGTGGAGTACTCATAGCGCTTGTACAGCGTCTGGGGCACGTTGGTGGTCAGGGCCACGTTGTAGTTGCCGCCCATCTCCGCGTCCATCAGCTGGTAGCCGCGCTCCACAGTGTCGCCGGACTCGCTGCGCAGCGTGATGTCCACCACGTTCTGCGGCACCACGGTGGCCTGGCCGGTGTAGTCGTCCAGGATCAGCTCAAAGCCGGCCCCGGCCTCGTTGCCCTGCAGCTTGTAGACGGTGGAGTACTTGTTGGCGAAGTCGGTCGGGCGCATAAACGCCTTCATGGTCTGGGTGAAGTTGATGGTCTCAAACGGCTCGTCGGTGGCCTCCACGCGGGCGCTGCCGTCGGCCTTGATCTGCGTCGGGTAGGTAAAGCTCTCGCCGTAGGGCACGATAGCGATCACCTGCGGCCCCGCGGGCACGGCGGGCGTCTCCTCGACAGGCGCTTCCTCGACGGGCGTCTCCTCGACGGGCGTCTCCTCGACA
>CACYET010000239.1 GCA_902773515.1 uncultured Eubacteriales bacterium
GACCTCATCCGTCACGGCTTCGCCGTGCCACCTTCCCCAGAGGGGAAGGCTTTTGGCGGGCGGACGGCGCATTGCCGCCCCTATAGAGAGGACGCGCGGCAGCAGCCATCAACTCCTCACTCCCAACTCCTCACTCCCAACTCCTCACTCCCAACTCCTCACTCCTAACTCCTCACTCCTCACTCTCTCCAACTCCACTCTTCAACCTCCTCAAAAACTCCTCCTCCCCGATCACCTCGACGCCGAGGGCGCGGGCCTTGTCCAGCTTGCTGCCGGCGTTTTCCCCGGCGACGACGAGGCTGGTCTTCTTCGACACGCTGCCCGCGGCCTTGCCGCCGGCGTCGCGGATGGCCTCCTCGGCCTGGCTGCGGCCCATCGAGGCGAGCGTGCCGGTGACGACCACGGTCATGCCGGCGAACGCCCCGGCGGAGGTGTCCTTCCTCTCCCACTGGGGATTCACGCCCGCGGCCAGCAGCGCGTCCACGAGGCGGGCGTTTGCCGGGTCCTGGAAGAACGCGACGATCGAATCCGCCACGATCTCCCCCACGTCGTCCATCTGCGTCAATTCCTCACGCGAGGCGGCGCGCAGCGCGTCCACGCTGCCGAAGCGCTCGGCCAGGTCGCGGGCGGTCTTGGTGCCGATGTTGGGGATGCCGATGGCGTATATGAACGCGTCCAGCCCGCGCCCCTTGCTCTTTTCGATGGCGGAGAGCAGATTGTCGGCCTTCTTCTCGCCGAAGCGCTCCAGCGCGCAGAGCTGCTCCCGCGTCAGCGCGTACAGCTGGTCGGCCTCCTGCAACAGCCCCGCGTCCACCAGCTGCGCCGCGGTCTTCTCCGAGAAGGTGTCGATGTCCATGGCGTCGCGGCTGGCGAAGTGGGAGAGGCGCATCACGATCTGCGGCTTGCAGCCGTCGCGGTTGGGGCAGAACAGGTGCGCGCCGCGCTCCACCAGCGCCGCGCCGCAGCTGGGACAGACGGCGGGCTTTTCCACGTCGCGCTCGCCCTCGCTGAACTCGTCCACGCGGCCCATGATCTCCGGGATCACCTCGTTGCTGCGGCGGATCCACACGCGCGCGCCGATCTTCACCCGCTTGCGCTGGATGTCCTGCCAGTTGTTCAGCGTGGCCTGGCGCACGGTCGCGCCCGCCAGCTCCACCGGCGAGACCCGCGCCACCGGTGTCAGCTTTCCCGTGCGCCCGATCTGCCAGGCGACGTCCTCCAGCAGCGTGGTCATCTCCTCGGCCTCGAACTTGTAGGCCACGGCCCAGCGCGGGAATTTGTCGGTGTAGCCGAGCGCCTCGCGCGTGGCGTAGTCGTCGATCTTGATCACGGCCCCATCGATGTCGTAGTCCAGCTCGCCGCGGCTCTCCTCGATCCGGCGCACGGCGGCGACGGCCTCCTCGAGGCTGGAGGCGCCGATCTCGCAGGCGGACACCGGGAAGCGGTTTTCGCGCAGGAAGTCCAGCATTTCGCGCTGGCTGGCGAACGACCGGCCCTCGATGTAGCCCACGTCGTAGAAGCAGGCGTCCAGCTTCCGGGCGGCGGTCACGCTCGGGTCGAGGTTGCGCAGCGCCCCCGCGGCGGCGTTACGCGGGTTCTTCAGCGGCTCCTTCGCCGTCTGGTTGTACTTCTCCAGCACGGAGATGCGCATGAAGCCCTCGCCGTGCACCTCCATGCGCCCAGCGAACGGGATCGACAGCGGGATCGAGCGGATCGTCATCACCTGCGGCAGGATCGCCTCGCCGGTGACGCCGTTGCCGCGCGTGGCCGCCTGCGTAAGCTTCCCGCCCTCGTAGGTCAGGTTGATCGTCAGGCCGTCGAACTTGTGCTCGACCACGTATTTTATCGGCGGCAGGTCCGCCCCGGCGGCGTTGGCGTCGGCGCGCAGCTTTTCCGCCCGCCGCGCCCAGTCCTCCAGCGCCTCGATGGACTGCGCCTTGCCCATGCTCCACAGCCGCGCCAGGTGGGTGTGCGGCTCGAACCCCGGCAGCACCGCGCCGCCCACGCGCCGCGTGGGCGAATCCGGCAGGCGCACGCCCGTCTCGCCCTCCAGCCGCACCAGCTCGTCGTACAGCCGGTCGTACTCCGCGTCCGCGATCGTCGGCTCGTCCAGCGTATAGTAGCGGTAGGCCATCTCGTTCAGGTAGTCCACCAGTTCCCGCATGCGCTCCACGCTCATTCCCCCCCGCACGTCTGTTTCACACAGTATAACACATTTTGGGGGAGATAGACAAATAAAATCTGCGTTGGATGGCGGGAAACGACCTCATCCGACCCGCCTGCGGCGGGCCACCTTCCCCAAAGGGGAAGGCAACAGGCAACGCTGCCAAAAGCCTTCCCCTCTGGGGAAGGTGGCAGCCCGCAGGGCTGGCGGATGAGGTCGCCTCTCCACAAAGGAAATGATGTCATCCCGCCGCGGCGCGCCTTGACAGCGCAGGCGGCGCGAGGTATACTCATGACAACCGATTTACAGGAGAAAAAGGCATGGCGAACGGACAGACGTGGCTCGACTGGGCCAGGGAGTTGCAGGACCTCTCGCAGTGCGCGCTGGCCTACTGCAGGGACAAGTACGACATCGAGCGCTTCAGGCGCATCCGGGAGATCTCGGCGGAAATGGTCGCGGCGCTGGGGGACGTGCCGGTGGAGCAGATCCGCGCGACGTTCTGCGCCGGCGACGGCTACCAGACCCCGAAGCTGGACACCCGCGCCGCCGTGATGCGGGGCGGCAAGCTGCTGCTGGTGCAGGAGGCGAATGGCAAGTGGGCGCTGCCCGGCGGCTGGGTGGACTACGACCAGACGCTGCGCTCCAACGCCGCCAAGGAGGTTTTGGAGGAGGCCGGGATGGTCGTCAGGCCCCGGCGGGTGATCGCGCTGCACGACCACAACACGCGCAACACGCGGCAATTCCTGTTCAACATCTGCTCCGCGTTCATACTCTGCGACTATGTGTCCGGCGAATTCGCACCGAACCTGGAGACCGTCGCCTGCGGCTTCTTCGGCCCGGACGAGATCCCCAGCCCACTGGCGGATAATAAGACCACCGCCGCGCAGATCGCAATGTGCTTTCGCGCGGCGGCGGATGAGAATTGGACGGTGGAGTTTGATTAGAGGCAATGACGGGATGGAAAAGATCCTTCGCTTCGCTCAGGATGACAACGACGCAGCAACCGCTGACCTGTCATCCTGAGCGGAGCGCTGCCAAAGGCCTAGCGCAGCGTTTAGGATCTTATCTTCTATTCCGGCGGGCAATGCCCGCCGGTTTTTCACTGCTTCCACGCGTGGAACGCGGTCTTGTTGATGTCCAGCAGGTGCGCCTTGCGGCCGGA
>CACYET010000240.1 GCA_902773515.1 uncultured Eubacteriales bacterium
CGCGCCCGCGCCCGCCGCCGATACGGAGCCTGCGCCCGCGCCCGCTGCCGATCCGGAGCCCGCGCCTGCTGCCGACCCGGAGAAGCCCGCGGAAGAGCAGTCGACGGAGCCCTCGACGGAACCCTCGACGGAACCCTCGACAGAACCTTCAACGGAGCCTTCGACAGAGCCTTCGACGGAACCCTCGACGGAGCCTTCAACCGAGCCTTTAACGGAGCCTTCGACCGAACCTTCAACGGAACCCTCGACCGAACCTTCGACGGAACCTTCAACCGAGCCTTCGACGGAACCTTCAACCGAACCTTCGACGGAACCCACCGACGAGCCCACGACGGAACCCACCGAGGAGCCGACGCCCGAGCCCTCCGAGGAACCCACTGAGGAACCCACCGAAGAGCCGACGCCCGAGCCGACGCCGGTGCCCCCGGTGACGCTGGGCGCGCTGAGCCCGAGCCAGACGGAGACCGCTCCCGGCGGCACGGTGCACGTCGCCTTCTCCGTGGAGAACGCCGAGAGCGTGCAGTGGAGCGCCTGGCGCAGCGACGGCCTGTACGGCGACGGCGGCAGCGCCGAGGGCGGCGCGTTCGACTGGACACCCGTCCGCAGCGGCGTCTACATCCTCGAGGTGAGCGCCATGGGCGGGGACATGAGCCTCGCGACGGAGAGGTGCCAGGTGATTGTGAGTGCGGGCAAGCTCGTCGCGCAGGCCGTTCCCGCCGTGCCCTATGCCCGCACGGGCGGAGACAGCCTGATGTATAACGTGTCCGTCAGCGGCGGCGTGGAGCCCTACGACGTGACCATCGAGATCGTATACCAGAACAAGCAGATATTCCTCTCCAAGGACCTGCCGGTGGATCCGCCGCGAATCGAATGGGGCGCGGTGGGCTACGGCGAGCACACCCTGAAGCTGGTGGTGGTGGACGCCTCCGGCGCGAAGGCCAAGGACGAGGCCGTCATACTGGCCTCCGACGACATTCGCGACAAGGCCCCGGACCTGCCCAAGCTGCGTCGCGACATGACCTTCGCCGAGCGGCTGGTGGCCGTGGCGAATTCCCAGCTGGGCTATCGCGAGAGCGAGCACAACTTCATCGTCCGCGACGACAAGTCCGTGCAGGGCTGGACGTTCTACGGCCAGTGGGCCGGCATGCCGTTTGAGGAATGGTGCGGCATGTTCGTCAGCTATTGCCTGGAGATGGCGGGCATTCCCCGCTGGGTGATGCCGCAGGAGGCCAACTGCAATCGCTGGAAGAACAAGCTGGGCCAGCGCTACATCGACGACGAGGACGACTATATCCCCCAGCCCGGCGACCTGATCTTCTTCCACCACGACCGCGTCTCCAAGGACCCGAACTTCCCGAACCACATCGGCATCGTGACGGACTACGACGCGGAGGAGGATTTGGTGTACACCGTCGAGGGCAATGCCGGCGCGGCGGTCACGGCCCGCATCTACGGCCGCACCAACTCCATGATCGTGGGCTACGCCAGCATGGGCTACTGCATGCAGCGCTGGGACGAGGTGTACCTGCAGCGCATGCGCGATCAGCTGGAGGACGGCCTCACGCTGCAGAAGGTGGAGGCCCTGGATGCCCAGGACAAGAAGACGGCGGATGAAGGGAACCACTGAGGACAAATAAAAGATCCTTCGCTGCGCTCAGGATGACAGATTAGCGGAATCCGCTATGTTGTCATCCTGAGCGAAGCGAAGGATCTTTTTGGCTTGTTCATGATTAGGAAAACGGAACGTTTTCCGGGTCGGCGGGTTCCGCAGGAACACGTCGACAATCATTTGACTTTATCAAATCCCGGACGACCTCCGCGGCGATCGCCAGGCCCATGGCGGGGGGCACGAAGGGGGCGCTGCCGGGCACGCTGCGGCGGGGGTGCGCCAGCGCCTCGTCCGGCGCGCTCCGGGCCGGGATCGGCGCTTCCGTCGTCCAGGCGACCTTCAGATGCCGGATGCCCCGCTTGCGCAGCTCCCGGCGCATCACCCGCGCCAGCGGGCAGACGGAGGTCTTGGAGATGTCGCCGATCTGCAGCTTCGTCGGGTCCAGCTTGTTGCCCGCGCCCATGGCGCTGATGATCGGCACGCCCAGCGCCGTCGCCCGCACGGCCAGCTCCAGCTTGGCGGCCACGGTGTCCACCGCGTCCACCACGCAGTCGAACCGGGACAGGTCCACCGCGTCGGCGGTCTCGGGCGCGTAGAACAGCCGGTGGGGGACGACCTCGCAGTCCGGCGCGATGCTTTTCACCCGCGCCGCCATCACGTCGACCTTCGCCCGGCCCAGCGCGTCGTGGGTGGCGATGATCTGCCGGTTCAGGTTCGTCAGGCTCACGGCGTCGTCGTCGAAAAGCTCCAGCGCGCCCACGCCGCTGCGCGCGAGTGCCTCCACCACGTAGCCGCCCACGCCGCCGATGCCGAACACCGCCACCCGCGCCCCGGCAAGCCGGGCCATGGCCTCGCCGCCGATCAGTATCCGGGTCCGCGCAAACTGATCCATGTCGCCGCCTCCTTTTTTCCGATTATAAAGGATTCATATTAAATCCGTGCGGTGCTTGCCCTTGCGTTTTTCCCGCTAAAGGACTATAATTATACTAAACTTGCTCTAGCCGGTCATCATCTGGCGGCGTCTTTTCCGCCATATCTGCGTTGTCGGTTCTTGACTTGCCAACCGGCAAGCCTGCGAACCTCCGCCTTGATTTGACGAAAAATCCGCTCGCCGGCTAATAACCGTTTAGAACAAGTTTAGTATAACAGGTGAAAGCGCGCGCGCGCACGAAAGGAGCGGTATTCATGGATATCCAGAAGATCATCAGCGACGTCGTCGCCAAGCTGACGGGCAACCCCGAACTGATCAAGAACTTCCTCAGCGATCCGGTGAAGGTCCTGGAAAAGACCTTCGGCATCGACCTGCCCGACGACCAGATCAACCAGGTCATCGACGGCGTGAAGAGCAAGCTCGACCTGTCCAACATCGACGTGAAGCAAGCCGCCGGCCTGCTGGGCAAGCTGAAGGGCCTGTTCGGGAAATAAGACTGCCGCGTCCAATCATCCCTTTTTCGCCGCTTTGCGCACGAAAGGGGGATTTTTTTGTACACCTCACTGAAATAATATAACACAAATCCAGCGCAATCGGTGGCTTTCCGCGCTTGAAGGCGGGGCAAAGGGTGCTATAATCTCCCTGTTCCATGAAAGATGAGAGACGAATGTCTGAAAGGTTCTGAAAGAGCATGCAATCCCTGTTGTCCATCGCCTTTGCGCTGTTTGCGGGCCTATTGATGACCCGCGCGTTCAAGAAGCTGAACCTGAAGTTCCCGGA
>CACYET010000241.1 GCA_902773515.1 uncultured Eubacteriales bacterium
GCCGGGGTGCCCGCGACCATGCCGACGACCATCGCCGGGGCCGCCGCGCCGGGGAGGCGGAACAGCCGGCCCATCGCCCCGCCCAGCAGCGCCCGATAGGCCCGGGCGGCATCCTCGCCGGTGAGCAGCGGCATCAGCGCCAGGAACGGGAATATCGCCGGGGCGACCGTCGCGCGCCAGCGCTCCATGGCTGCCAGCGCCCCCAGCGCCGCCGCCTTCGGCCGGGCCAGCAGCAGCGCCGCCAGCGCGAACGCGGCCAGCCACCTGAATCGACGCATAAAAAGCCCCCTTCCGCACACGACAGCGTATGCGAAGGGGGGAAGGATAGAAGTGGAGAGTTGAGAGTTGAGAGTTGAGAGTTTAGAGTGGAGATAGTGGCTGCCGCGGGGAAACGGAGGCGGACGCCAATTATGGCGTCCCTACGGCTCGCTCCTCGCTTCCTCAACTCTAAACTCTCAACTCTAAACTCTCAACTCCTCACTCCTAACTCCTCACTCAAACCGTACGGTGCACTCGCCGCCTTCGGCGGTGCCGGGGTCCTTCACGTAGAAGTGGGCGACGGTGTTGTCCTCCAGCCATTCGAGCATCATCGTGCCGTGCGGCGTCTCGACAACCTGCGGCTCGGCCTCGGAGCCCTCCTCGGGCTGGATGATGTCCTTGGCGGCGATGTTGCCGGTGTAAGCCAGGAACACCTTGCCCTCCACGTCGGCCTTCGAGCGGTAGAACAGCCCCAGCGCCTTGGGGTAGGCGGAGAAGGCGACGGTCACGTCGTCGGGCGTGGTGTCCGGGCTGCTGTCGGGGTAGGCCTCCAGCCGCGCGGCGGTGCGCTCGGCCACGCTGGTTTCGTTGCGCTCGGCGTCGGAGTCGAACTGCCATATCACCACCAGCGGATGCCCGCCGTCGGGGTCGGTGACGGTCTTGTAGGCGTGGGGCAGCGCGGTGTAGGCCACGAAGCTGAGGTACGTGACGCCCAGCGTGACCACCAGCAGCAGCGCCAGCGCCCCGATCACGCCCGCCGCGATCCTGGCGACGCGGCTTTTGATGCGCCTGATCAGCGCCCAGCCGCCCCAGGCGATCAGCATCAGCAGCGCCGCGATGGGCAAGAACAGTATGACCGGCGCGTTGATCAGCGACAGCCCGCAGCGCTGCATCACGTTCAGGACGATCGTCGCCACGAACAGCGCGGTGACGATGCCCAGGATGATCTTGTCCGAGCGGCGCAGGGCGGAAGAGAGTTTCTTGAGCATGGTTCTGTGTCCTCAATTAAAATGAGAGAGTTTAGAGTGGAGAGTTTAGAGTTGAGATTGAATTGCCGGGGGTATCGGGGGCTGGAAGCCCCTGATCTTCAATCCGTTCCCGGCGGCATGTACGTCGGGACGGAATGTAATTCTGCACCGCAGAATTCATACCTTGCGGATTTGCCGCCCGGAAATCGCTTGCGATTTCAGGCAAATCCGTCAGGGGGTGGTCGCGGAGGGGGAGCTTGCTCCCCCTTTGCAACGGCTTACAGCTTCTCGGGATACACGCCCTTTGCAACGGCTTACAGCTTCTCGGGATACACGCCCTTCGCGTGCAGCTCCAGCAGGGCCTGCTGCACCAGCGGGCGATCCTCCTGGTAGGTGACGCCGAACCAGACGGAGTCGGTCTCGAGCATGTCCACGGTGATCCGGCCGGACTTCAAGAGCGCGTCCACCATCACCGGCAGCAGGCATTCGGCCTTGATGTCGGCGGGGTCGGCCTTTTTGAGGAAGTCCTCGAAGTAGGCCTGCATCTCGTCGAAGATCGCGGGCTGGAAGCCCCAGAAGTTCATCGACACCAGCGCCTCGGGGTCCAGGTCGCGGCCGGGCTCGCCGGCAGAGGTGTCGGCGATGCGGCCGTCGGCGTACAGGCGGATCTTGGCCACCTCGTCCACGTCCACCATGCGCCCGTTCTCCACCTTGCAGACGCCGCGGGTCACCGCGCCGTGGATCGAGACGGTGTTCTTCAGGCGATAGCCCACCATCGCGGCCTTCGCGGGGTCGCTCTCGGCCACCAGGAAGTCGTGCATCTTCTGGAAGGAATCGACGCCGTAGTAGTCGTCGGCGTTGATGACCGCGAACGGCTCCTTCACGACCTCGCGCGCGCACAGCACGGCGTGCACCGTGCCGAAGGGCTTGGTGCGGCCCTCGGGCACCTGATACCAGGAAGGCAGCGAGCTGTAGTCCTGGAAGGCGTACTCGACCCGGATCTTCTTCGCCAGCTTGTCGCCGCAGATGCGCTTCATCGCGTCCAGCATGTCGGGCCGGATGATGAAGACCACCTTGTCAAAGCCCGCGCGCATCGCGTCGCACACGGAGTACTCCAGCAAAATCTCGTTGTTGGGGCCCATGCCGGTGATCTGCTTGTTGCCGCCGTAGCGGGACGCCATGCCCGCCGCCATGACTACCAGGGTTGTGTTCATACTATATCTTTCCTTTCATATTATATGTACGTGGTTTTGAGAGTTTAGAGTTGAGAGTTCAGAGTGGAGTTGTGGTGGAAATCCTGACGGATTTCTCTATTGCAGGAGACCGGATTGCCACGGCTCTCCGAGCCTCGCAAAGACGTTTCCGGGAACTCCGATATTCGCACGACAATCGCTGTCTTTATCTAAACTCTAAACTCTCAACTCTCCACGAACACGCCCTGGCAGAACGCCTCGCCCGCCGCGACGGACAGGGGCCGGTCCCCGGTGTTGGTGAGCTTGACGAAGATGTGGCCCTCGTTCTTCGCGCCGAAGTAGTCCGCGTCCACGATGCCCACGGTGTTGTCCAGCCGCAGGCGGTACTTGAAGCCCAGGCCGCTGCGGGGGAACAGCATCAGCACCCAGCCCGGCTCGATGCGCGCGCGCACGCCGGTGGGGAGCTTCACCGTCTCGCCCGGCGCCAGCTGAAACGCGCGCGGGGCAAAGAAGTCGTAGCCGGCGGAGCCCGCCGTCGCCCGGCGCGGCAGCGCGGGGAACTCCGGCACAGCTTCGCCGGGGAAGGCGTCCCGCCAGTCCTGCGCGAAGCGCTCCGGGCTCACGCGCATGAAGCGCGCCACCCGCGTCACGCCGCGCCCTCCAGGATCGAGCGCACGAGGTCCGAATCGGCCACGCCGTTGGCCTCCATGCCGTGATCCTTCTGATACTTCGCGACGGCCTTCGCGCAGCCCTCGCCGTACACGCCGTCCGGCTCGCCGTCCAGGTAGCCCAGCGCGATCAGCTTTTCCTGCAGCAGGTAGGCCTCCCAGCAGTAGGTGGTGGCCTTCAGCGGCACGTAGGCCATCTCGTAGGGCTCCAGCGGCGGGATCACGTGCTCGGAGATGGGCGTGGTCAGCTCGCTGGTCTCGTTGGCGGGGTAGTCAAACATCTCGTTGAGCGTCACCAGCTGGTAGCCCTGCTCCGCCGCCCACGGGATGAACCGCAGCAGCTTGTCCAGGTCCGTGTTGGTGGTGTGGAACAGGAAGATGGCCCCGGGCTTGAGGCCCTTGGCGATGCGGGAATCCTCGTGCTTGCCGTCTACGCACCAGTGCGCCACGCCGTAGTAGCCCAGCTGCTTGGCGTACATGTGGATGCGCTGGTCGCGGCGGGCGTCGCCGCCGCGGGGGCGGATGAAGTGGCACTGGTACTCCACGCCCAGTATGTAGCTGAGGGCCAGCTGCTGCTTGTAGACCTGCTCGGCCAGCGCCTCGTTGGAGACGTTGAACAGGCCGGAGTGGTTGAAGGTGTGGTTCTCGATCTCAAAGCCGTTCTCGTAGGCGTACTTGAGCACCTCGGCCTGGGGCTTCTTGATCGCGTTCACGCCGATGGGGAAGATGGTCAGCTTGCCGCCGACGGAGATGGCCGCATCCACGATCTGCTTGAGGTTGTCGGCCTGGAAGCAGTCGTCCACGGTGATGGCGATGATCTTTTCCTCGGTGTCGGCCTTGTCGAATATGGGCAAAAATCCCTCCGCCGTCGGCGACGGCCGGGACAGCGCCCGCTGCGAGACCGGCTCGGGCGTGGGCTCGGGCGTCGGGGCCGGGGTGGGCTCGGGCGTGGGCTCGGGCGTCTGCTCGGCGACGGGCTGGGGCGTGTCCTGGGCCAGCGCCTGTACGGCGGGATCGGGCCCGCCCTTGGGGATCAGCAGGATCACCAGCGCCACGACCGCCAGCGCCGCCAGCGCGCCGCCGCCGATCAGCAGCTTTTTTCGATCCATGGCGCGTTGCCGCGCCCGCGACAGCATCGGTCGATTGGAGCGAAAGGCCATATCGATCCCCCCATCGTTCAAGCGGTAGCCCCGTCGAAAACCGACGGAAATACCCCATAATGATGCATAAAGTATAGCATTAACAACACCGATTGTCAACGAAAAGGGGCTACCAGGGCAATTATACAGGTGACCAGATTGCCACGTCGACCCCTTCCGGGGTCTCCTCGCAATGACGTGGTTTGCCATGTGATTCGACAAGCGTCATTGCGAGGAGCGTAGCGACGTGGCAATCTGGTTCTCCAGCCTCAAACAAGGGTATCACATCGCAGACAAGGCTCATTCATTGTCCGCTTTTTCTCTTTCCGTCAGTCCAGCTTCACCAGCGAGAGGGTGAACAGCGGCTGGGCGGAGGTGTCGGTGATGTTGATGGCCTCGGAGGAGCGCAGCGTGACGGTGGCGCGCTCGTTCACGTCGAAGATGGCCTGGGCGGTGACGCCGCCGGGGGCCTCGCCGCCCACCTGGGCGATGGCCGAGGACTGGGAGGCGTCGTTCACGTTCAGCGTGATGGTGGAGTCCAGCGCCGCGCCCTCCGGCACGCGCACGGTGTAGGTGGCCAGATAGGTGCCGCTCTCCTCCACGGAGATCAGGCCGCTGTTGACGGGGAAGTCGGCGGCGTTCACGCAGCTGTTGTTCACCAGGGGGATGATGCCGTTGGCCGTCACCGCCATCGGCAGCATGGCCGAGAACAGGCCGAAGTCGCAGCGCCCGCGGCGATTGCAGTATTCGCGGCGGTTGCAGCGGTCCGAGCCGTCGTCGCGGTCATAGCAGTAGCAGCCGTTCGCGTCCGGGCAGGGGCCGGAGTAGTAGGGGTAGTTCTCCCATCGGCGGCAGCAGTCCAGGCAGCCGTAGCCGTTGTTGGAAACGCGGCGGGAAACGCAGCCGCAGCGATCATTGTTAGCCATAGATATTCGCTCCTTTCAGGGGGTTCGCCACATACTACGCGCCCCGCACCGAAAAGGTGCGGGGCGCGTAGAGGGCGGGCGGCGCAACGCCGCCCCTACACTATTCCTGTTCCCGAGGGCCTGCCGGCCCGACCTCGCTAAAAACAGTCCACTGGACCGTTTTCCGGGCGCTCGGTCTCCCTGTTCCCCAGCGATTCCCCTTCCATCAATTCCGAGCGGATGAGCACGGCGTCGCAGGGGGCAGAGGCGGGATGCACGATGTGGTCGATCAGCCGCTGGGCGGCCTCGCGGCCCATGGCGTCGCTGTCCTGGCGGACGGTGGTCAGCCGGGGGTGAACCACCTGCGCGGAGCGCACGCCGTCGTAGCCCGCGAGGGAGACGTCCTCCGGCACGCGCAGGCCCAGCTCGCGCACGGCATCCAGCGCGCCGACGTAGGCGGCGTCGTCCGGCATCAGGATGCAGGTGGGCCCGTCCTCCAGCCTGAGGAGCGCCTGGATGTGGGGCCGGATGTTCTCGCCGTCGTCGTAGCGGCCCGCGCGCAGGAAGCCCTCCGGCACGGGCAGGCCATGCGCCTGCATCGCGCCCAGGAAGCTGTCGATGCGGGTCTCGGTGACGCGGGAGTTGCGCTGGCCGTGCACGTAGGCGATGCGGCGGTGGCCCAGCGCCACGGCGCGGTCCACCAGCAGGCGGATGCCGTTCTGGTTGTCGGAGATGATGCTGGGGTGCCCCTCGAAGGAGTGGTCGATCGTGACGCAGGGG
>CACYET010000242.1 GCA_902773515.1 uncultured Eubacteriales bacterium
TGGGACGCGCTGCCCTGCCGCCTGCCGGAGGACTTCGCCTTCGACCCGGACGCCTGGAGCCGATTCGTCAACGGCGAGGCCGCCGCGACGCCCGTCACCCAGCGGCAGGCGCGCCGCCTGCAAGCGCTGTCCGAGCGCGGCGCGGGGCCCGACTGGCGGCTGGCTTCCGGGGGAGGCGGCGCGTTCACCGACCAGCTGCTGTGCCTGGCTGTCGTGCAGAAGCCGGACGCCGACGCGCAGCGCGCGCTGTGCGAGGCGTTTATCCAATATCTGCTGTCGGACGACTGCCAGGGCGCGCTGGGCGAGGCCGGGGCCTTCGCGGTGACGGACGCCGCTTCGGGCTGTTCGCCGGGCGACCCGCTGGCGCGGATGGACGCCGCGCTGCGCTCGGACGGGCTCGCCGCGCCCAACTGCTTCGACGCGAAGTGGCCCGAAACCGCCGCGGAGATCGTTCGGGAATTTGTTGCGGGAGAGGCCGATTCCCCGGCGCTGTGGCGGGCACTGGCGGCGCGCCTCACCCAAAACCCGAACAATATCGGATGACAGGCGGCGATTCGCCCGGAAATCGCCTCCCCAAAGGCCCTTATATAATAGGTAGAAATCTGGACAAATATGGGCGAAATGGTGACATCTATTGAGGCCGCAGGCGTTGTGTGCTATAATACTATAGACTGATATGTAATTCGTAATTCGGACGGAGGAACCCATGAAATCGCCGATTCCCGAGGATTTGCGCGGCAAGACCGTATCCAACATCATCGTGGTATGCGTCGGCATCGTCGTGTACGCCGCGGCGACGCACATCCGCCAGCTCTGGAACGTGGTGCGCGCGGTGGGGCATGCGGCCATGCCGCTGTTCATCGCCTTTGCCATCGCGTCCATACTGCTGCCCGCCGTGCGCCGCTTGGAGGGCTTCTTCGTGCGCGTGGTGTTCCGCCGCAAGCCGCATCCGCAGCTCAGCCGCATATTGGCCATCATCATCACATATCTTCTGTTGCTGGCGCTGCTGACGGGCTTCTTCGTGATGCTGGTGCCGCAGGTGGTCAACTCGCTGAAGTCGGTGGTGACGATCATCACCAACGCCGTGCCGCGCAGCTCGCACGAGCTCCAGGACATGCTGGAGCGCTCGACGCTGCTGCCCCGCCTGGGGCTGGACTCCGAGCAGATCATGGAGGTCTGGAACAACGCCGTCAACCAGATCGCCACGCACCTGTCCCAGCTGAGCACCTACACCACCGTGCTGGTCAACAACGTGCTGGCCATCGCCAGCAGCATCTCCAGCAGCGTGTACAGCGTGCTGTTCCACGGGCTGGTGGGCCTGATCGGCTCCATCTACATGCTGATGGACCGCGAGCGCTTCAGCGCCCAGGCCAAGAAGGTCTGCTACGCCACGATGAAGCCGGCCACGTGCGAAACGCTGATCTACTGGACGCGCCGCACCAACGACATCTTTGCCGGGTTCATCACCGGCAAGATACTCGATTCGCTGATCATCGGCCTGATCTGCTATGTGTTCATGCTCGTTTTCCGCATCGAATACCCGCTGCTGATCAGCGTGATCGTGGGCGTGACGAACATCATCCCGTTCTTCGGCCCCTTCATCGGCGCGGTTCCCAGCATCCTGTTCCTGCTGCTGGTGAACCCGCTGAGCGCGCTGTGGTTCGGCATATTCATACTGATCCTGCAGCAGCTCGACGGCAACGTGATCGGCCCGCTGGTGCTGGGCGATCACGTGGGCCTGTCCGCGTTCTGGATCATGCTGGCCATCACGGTGGGCGGCACGCTGTTCGGCTTCGCGGGGATGCTGCTGAGCGTGCCCGCGTTCGCGCTGTTCTACGCGATTATGCGCACGGTCATCGACAAGCGCCTGCGCGAGCGCGGCCTGAGCGACGAGACCGAGCACTACGTCCGGGCGCCGGAATCGATTTCCGGGGAGAAGAAACATGAGAAAGCTGATACTTGACTGCGGCGGGGTGCTGGTGTATCCCCGCCTGGGCGAATGGACGCTGCCGTTCGGGATGGCGAAGATCCTGGGCCCCGAGCGCGCCCGCGACCTGCACACCGCGAAATACCTGCTGGCGCACCGCCAGTGCGCCCAATGGCTGGATGAATCCCGGCCGATGCGGGGCGTGGAGGACGAGCGCCGCGTGCGCCGCGAGTACATCCGCGCGATGGACGCGCAGATGAACTGGGGCCTGACCGAGGACGAGATCGACCGCCTGGGCGACGACTTCACCGACAACATGGACCGCTACGGCTTCTTCGACGACGTGAAGCCCTGGCTGAAGCGCTGGAGGGCGCGGGGCCTTGCTCTGGGCGTGCTGTCCGACGCGATGCCGTCGATCCTGGTGTTCATGGAGCGCTACGGCATCCTCTCGGACTTCGACGCCGCCGTGATCTCCACGCAGGTGGGGGCCATCAAGCCCGACCCGCGGATGTACGCGGCGATCCTGGAGGCGATGCGGGCCGAGCCCGGCGACTGCCTGTTCGTGGACGACAAGGTCGAAAACCTGGAAGGCGCGGTGGCCGCGGGCATGCGGGCCGTGCAGATGGCGCGCTCCGAGGCGCTGCCCGCGCGGATGTGGGACGGCCCCGCCGTGCGCGACTTCCAGGCGTTGAATAAGCTGCTGGAGGCGTGAGGCAGGGCCATGGACGGACTGCACGAGGCATTTCTGAATAACATGCGAAAAATGCTGGGCGACGAGACCCCGGCTTTTTTGCTTGCGCTGGAGGATGCGCCGGCGCTGGCGCCGCGGCTGAACCCCCGCCGCGCGGGCGCAGAGGGCGCGGCGGCGGCGTTCGTCGACGGGGCGGCCGTGCCCTGGGCGGCAAACGGGCGCTACCTGAAGCACGAGGACGGCCTGAAGCCGGGCGGCTCCATCGCCCACGCCGCGGGGGCCTTCTACCTGCAGGAGGCCAGCGCGATGGCGAGCGCCGCCGCGCTCGACGCCCGGCCCGGCGAGCTGATATTGGACCTGTGCGCCGCGCCCGGGGGCAAGAGCACCCAGATCGCCGCGGCGCTGGGCGACGCGGGCGCGCTGGTGTCCAACGACCCGGAGCCCTCGCGCGCGCGGGCGCTGGCCGGGAACCTGGAGCGCATGGGCGTTCCGGGGGCGCTGGTGGTCAGCGCGCTGCCCGAAAAGCTGGCGGACGCCTGGCCCGGGCGCTTCGACGCGCTGCTGGTGGACGCGCCCTGCTCCGGCGAGGGGATGTTCAGGCGCGACCCGGACGCCCGCCGCGAGTGGCGCCCCGCCGCGCCCGAGGGCTGCGCGAGGCGACAG
>CACYET010000243.1 GCA_902773515.1 uncultured Eubacteriales bacterium
ACCGTGGGCTACTGCACCAAGGACGGCGACACCTCCTGCGACTTCGCGCTGCTCGGCGCGCTGACCAGCGTCGAGGTGGTGCGCGTGGGCCTGACGATGGACGAGCTGCCGCGCGAGCTGGTGGAAAAGACGCCCACCGACGGCCTGTCCGGCAAGAGCGACGAGGAGCGCCTGGGCGTGTCCTACGCCGACATCCACAGCTACATCCGCCTGGGCACCTGCGGCGACGAGGCCACCGACGCGCTCATCCGCAAAAAGGAACAGGCGAACCTGCACAAGCGGCGCATGCCGGTGATCATCGATCCGTTTGCGTGAGAGGAACGACCTCTCCCGGCCCTGCGGGCCACCCTCCCCTGAAGGGGAGGGCAATCTGTTACCCTGCGCCTTTCACATGCCTTCCCCTCTGGGGAAGGTGGATTGACGCGCAGCGTCAAGACGGATGAGGTCGAATGCGGTAATACAACATGGCAGGACGTCAACGACCTCATCCGGCGCTGCGCGCCACCTTCCCCAAAGGGGAAGGCAACCTGTTACCCTGCGCCTTTCACATGCCTTCCCCAGAGGGGAAGGCACTCCAGCATGATCATCACACGGAGGAACAATCCCATGAAACTGGCTCCCATCATCGAATCCCTGCTGGACACGGACCTGTACAAGTTCAACATGGACCAGGTCATCTTCCACAAGCACACCGACCTGTCCGGCGAGTACTTCTTCCTCTGCCGCAACCCCGGCGTCGTGTTCACGCGGGAGATGTACGCCGAGATCAACGCGCAGATCGACCACCTGTGCTCGCTGCGCTTCACCCGGCGGGAGCTGGACTACCTGCGCTCCATCCGCTACATCAAGGGCGACTACGTGGAGTTCCTCCGCCTGTGGCACCCGATCCGCGACTATGTGGAGACCTCGCTGTCCAGGGACGGAGAGCTGAGCGTCGTGGTGCGCGGGCCGCTGTTCTCGGCGATGCAGTTTGAGATCTACCTGCTGGAGATCGTCAACGAGGTCTACTTCCGCATGAAGTACGACTACGAGGCCTTGAAGAGCGCCGCCGAAGCGCGCCTGGACGCAAAGATCGAGGCGTTCCAATCTGGTAAATACACGTTCAACTTCGCGGAGTTCGGCTGCCGACGCCGTCTCTCCCGCGAGTGGGAGGACGAGGTGGTGCGCCGGCTCTCGCAGGAGACGAACGCCTGCGTGGGCACGAGCAACGTCTACCTCGCGATGAAGTACGGCCTCAAGCCCATCGGCACCTACGCCCACGAGTTCGTGCAGATGTACCAGGGCATCGACTCCATCCCGCTGGCCTACACCAACCACTACGCGCTGGAGGACTGGTACGACGAGTACCGCGGCGACAACGGCACCGCGCTCTCCGACACGCTGACCACGGACCTGTTCCTGCTGGACTTCAACCGCGCCATGGTCAACAACTTCAACGGCGTGCGCCACGACAGCGGCAATCCCTTCTCCTGGGGCGAAAAGCTCATCGCGCACTACCAGAAGTACGGCGTGGACCCCAAGACGAAGCTGCTGCTGTTCTCCGACAGCCTGGACTTCGACCGCGCCCAGGCCCTCTACGACCACTTCCGGGATCGCATCAAGGTCTCCTTCGGCATCGGCACGTTCTGCTCCAACGACACCGGCGTCGAGCCGCTGAACATCGTCATCAAGCTGCAGACCGTGAACGGCCGCGCCGTGGCGAAGCTGTCCGACACCCCCGGCAAGTCCATGTGCCGCGACGAGGAGTACCTGGAGTACCTGCGCCGCTCCGTGGACTTCCGGCTGCACCGCGAGGCCGGCGACGGGCTGCAATAGCGCTTTATATACACACAGTTCATTCAGAATGGAGGTATTCCCATGCAAAAGAAAAAGCTGGCGCTGAGCACGCAGATCTTCATCGCGCTGGTCATCGCCATCATCGCGGGCATCGCCTTCACGGGCAACCCCACCTTCGCCACCACCTACATCAAGCCCTTCGGCACGATCTTTCTGAACCTGATCAAGTGGATCGTCTGCCCGCTGGTGTTCTTCTCGATCATGGCGGGCGTGGTGTCGATGCGCGACATCAGGAAGGTCGGCGCGATCGGCGGCCGCACCATCGTGTACTACCTGTGCACCACGGCCTTCGCCGTGGCCATCGGCCTGCTGTTCGCGAATCTCTTGAAGGGCATCTTCCCGGTGCTCTCCACCACGGACCTCGCCTATGAGCCCTCCGCCACGTCCGTCAACTTCATGGATACGCTCGTGGGCATCTTCCCTTCCAACTTCATCAAGCCCTTCGTGGAGGCCAACATGCTGCAGATCATCGTGGCCTCGCTGTTCATTGGCTTCGCGCTGATTTTGATCAACGACGGCAAGGACACCGACTTCGTGGCCGTGAACGTCGCCAACGACATCTGCATGAAGGCGATGGAGATGATCCTGAAGCTGAGCCCCATCGGCGTGTTCTGCCTGCTGTGCCCCGTGGTGGCCGAGAACGGCCCCGCCGTGCTGGGGTCGCTGGCGAAGGTGCTGCTGGTGGCCTACCTGTGCTACGCCGTGCACGCCGTGGCGGTCTACTCCGCGTCGGTGCGGGCGCTGGGCGGGCTGAGCCCGATCAAGTTCTTCAAGGGCATGCTGCCCGCCATCATGATGGCGTTCTCGTCCGCCTCCTCCGTGGGCACGCTGCCGCTGAACATGGAGTGCTCCGAAAAGCTGGGCGCGGACAAGGAGGTCGCCTCGTTCGTGCTGCCGCTGGGCGCGACCATCAACATGGACGGCACCGCCATCTACCAGGGCGTCTGCGCCGTGTTCATCGCCTCGTGCTTCGGCATCAACCTCACGCTCTCGCAGATGCTCACCATCGTGCTGACGGCCACGCTGGCCTCCATCGGCACGGCGGGCGTGCCCGGCGCGGGCATGGTGATGCTGGCGATGGTGCTGCAGTCGGTGAACCTGCCGGTGGAGGGCATCGCGCTGGTGGCCGGCGTGGACCGCATCTTCGACATGGGCCGCACCGTGGTCAACATCACCGGCGACGCCTCCTGCGCCATCGTGGTCTCCGAGATGCAGCGCCGCCGCGAGCGCCGTAAGGCGAAGGCGTAACGGCCTGTCTTTCGTATACTTATCGAGGATTTGGAGGCGCAACCGATGCTGGCATTCATAGAGAGCTGCGGGCTGCTGGGAATCGACGGATTCGCGGTCACGGTGGAGGTGAACCTCGCGCACGGCATGCCGATGTTCGAGATCGTGGGCCTGCCGGACGCGTCCGTC
>CACYET010000244.1 GCA_902773515.1 uncultured Eubacteriales bacterium
GCGGAAGGCACGCGGCCCAGCAGGGCGCTGACCTCGCTGCCCGCCTGGGTGAAACGGAAGATGTTGTCGATGAACAAAAGCACGTCCTGGTTTTCTTCGTCCCGGAAGTACTCCGCCATGGTCAGGCCGGCCAGGCCGACGCGCATGCGGGCTCCCGGCGGCTCGTTCATCTGGCCGTACACCAGCGCCGTCTTGTTGATAACGCCGGATTCCTGCATCTCGTTGTACAGGTCGTTGCCCTCGCGCGTGCGCTCGCCCACGCCCGCGAACACGGACAGGCCGCCGTGCTGCGTGGCGATGTTGTTGATCAGCTCCATGATGATGACGGTCTTGCCGACGCCGGCGCCGCCGAACAGGCCGATCTTGCCGCCCTTCGCGTAGGGCGCGATCAGGTCGACGACCTTGATGCCGGTCTCCAGGATCTCCGTCGTGCTCTCCTGCTCGTCATAGGCGGGCGCGGGGCGATGGATGGGCCAGCGCTCCTTGGCCTTGGGCGCGGGCTTGTTGTCCACCGGTTCGCCCAGCAGGTTGAACACGCGGCCCAGGCACTCGTTGCCCACGGGCACGGAGATGGGCGCGGCGGTGTCCACGGCGGGGATGCCGCGGCGCAGGCCGTCCGTGGACGACATGGCGATGCAGCGCACGACGTTGTCACCGATGTGCTGAGCGACCTCCGCCACCACCTTGCGGCCCTCGTTCTCGATTTCAATGGCCGAGAGCAGGTTGGGCAGCTCGCCATCCGCAAAGCGGATATCCAGCACCGGGCCGATGACCTGCACGACGGTTCCGATATTATGCTTATCCATTCGCTCTATCTCCCTACGTTTATGCTCATCAATGCTCCGCGCCGGCGACGATTTCCGTCAACTCCTGCGTGATGGAGCTCTGTCTGGCTCGATTGTACCTTAGGCTCAGATCCTCGATCATCTCGCCCGCGTTCTTGGTGGCGGAATCCATGGCGACCCTGCGCGCGGCCTGCTCGCTGGCAAAAGCGTCGCAGGCGGCGGCGTAGATCAGGCCCGCCAGGTACTGCGGCAAAAATTCCTTCAGCAGCGCGTCCGCGCCGGGCTCGCAGAGCATTTGCCGGTTCGTGCGCTCCGGGACGTCGTGGGCGTCCAGCGGCAGAAGCGGCTTGAGCTTGGTCCTCTGCGTCAGCACCGATACGAAGCTGGTGTAGGCCAGCACGATCTCCTCATACACGCCCTCGTCGTAGGCGTCCAGCACCTGCTGGGCGATCTCGCCGCACTTCTCCAGCGACAGCCCCTCCACCTTCTCGATCTCGGTGACGATGGGCACGCCCTGGCGGGCGTAGTAGTCGCGCGACTTGCGTCCGATGGGGATCACGACCCAGTTGGCGTCGCGGCTGTCCCACTCGATGCGCTTGAACATGTTGGCGTTGTAGCTGCCGGCCAGGCCACGGTCGCCCGCGATGACGATGTAGCAGCGGTGCTTCACCTCGCGGCGCGTCACATAGTGGCTCTCCGCGCCGGTGTTGTGCAGCGCGATATCCCAGATCGCGTGCCGCGCCACCTTCATGTAGGGGCGGCTGGCCTCCATGCGTGCGCGCGCGCCCCTCAGCTTGGATGAGGCCACCAGCTGCATCGCCTTGGTGATCTGCATGGTGCTTTCCACGCTTCTGATCCGCAGCTTGATATCCTTCATCGATGCTCCGGCCATGGTATCACTCCTTATCCGAGTGCAGCTTCATGAAGTCTGCCGTGAAGGACTGAATCGCGGCCTTGAGCTTGGCCTCGGAATCCTTGCTCAGATCGCCGGTCTCGCGGATGGCGTCGAGCAGGTCCATGTGCTGGGCGTCCAGGCGCTCGTAGAGGCTGGTCTCATACTCGCCGATCAACTCTACGGGCACTTCCTTCAGATAGTCGTGCACGACGGCGTAGAGGATGCACACCTGATGCTCCACGGTGACGGGGGCATTGTGGTTCTGCTTCAGCACGGCCACGATGCGCTCGCCCTGGCCCAGGCGGGCCTTGGTGTCGGCGTCCAGGTCGGAGCCGAACTGCGCGAACGACTGCAGCTCGCGGTACTGGCTGTACAGCAGCTTCAGCGTGCCGGCCACCTTCTTCATGGCCTTGATCTGGGCGTTGCCGCCGACGCGCGAGACGGAGATGCCGGGGTTCACGGCGGGCATGATGCCCGAGTGGAACAGCTCGGTCTCCAGGAAGATCTGGCCGTCGGTGATGGAGATGACGTTCGTGGGGATGTAGGCGGAGACGTCGCCCGCCTGCGTCTCGATGATCGGCAGCGCCGTGATGGAGCCGCCGCCGTACTCCGGAGCCACGCGGGCCGCGCGCTCCAGCAGGCGGCTGTGCAGGTAGAACACGTCGCCCGGATACGCCTCGCGTCCCGGCGGGCGGCGGATCAGCAGCGACAGCGCGCGATAGGCCACGGCGTGCTTGGACAGGTCGTCGTACACGATCAGCACGTCCTTGCCCTGGGCCATGAAGTACTCGCCCATGGCGCAGCCGGAGTAGGGCGCGATGTATTGCAGCGGGGCCAGCTCCGAGGCCGTGGCGGAGACGATGATGGTGTAGTCCATCGCGCCCGCGGCCGTCAGCGATTCCACCACCTGCGCCACCGTCGAGCGCTTCTGCCCGATGGCGACGTAGATGCAGATCACGTCCTGGCCCTTCTGGTTGATGATGGTGTCGGTGGCGATCGTGGTCTTGCCGGTCTGGCGGTCGCCGATGATCAGCTCGCGCTGGCCGCGGCCGATGGGGATCATGCTGTCGATGGCCTTGATGCCCGTCTGCAGCGGCACGGAGACGCTCTTGCGCTCGATGATGCCGGGCGCCGGGGACTCGATGCGCCGCTCGCCGGCGGCCGCGATGGGGCCCTTGCCGTCGATGGGCTGGCCCAGCGCGTCCACGACGCGGCCGATCAGCGCCTCGCCCACCGGCACGGAGACCACCTCGCGCGTGCGCTCGACGGTGTCGCCCTCCTTGATGCCGGCGTCGTCGCCCAGCATGACCACGGCCACGGAGTTCTCCTCCAGGTTCAGCGCCATGCCGTAGGCCCCGGTGGAGAAGCGCACCAGCTCGTTGGCCATGCAGTTTTCAAGGCCCGAAACCCTGGCGATGCCGTCGCCCACCATCAGCACCGTGCCGACGTCGGTCTGCACGATCTGGCTGTCGTAATGCTTGATCTGATCCTTGATGATCTTGGAAATTTCTTCAGGTCTCAGCTGCATCTGCTCGTCCTCTTTTCCTACAGTCCA
>CACYET010000245.1 GCA_902773515.1 uncultured Eubacteriales bacterium
AGCCACCCCTATGGGGTGGCTTTGGTACACCATCAGGGGCTCGAACCCTGGACACCCTGATTAAGAGTCAGGTGCTCTACCAACTGAGCTAATGGTGCATAACCTCGATTGCCAGAACATTATAGCGCAGTTTTGCCCGTCTGTCAATACGCATTAGGGGCGCGGAATCGTTGATTTACCCCTATATTTGCGTTTTTTCTTTGTTAACCGGCGCGCCGTCCTTGCAAACGGGCCGCCCAGGCTGTAAAATGAAGGGTAGACATCGGTTCGGAATGGGGGGTGTTCGCCATGTCCGCGCGAAAATGGATCGCGCTGGCGCTGCTCTGCGCGGCGCTGTGGCTGACGCCCCGCTGTCTGGCACTGGCCGGGGACGCGAACAAATACCGCATCGAGGTGGACCTGTCCAACCAGATCACCACCGTGTACCGCCGCAGCGACGGCGCCGTCGTGCGCCAGATGATCTGCTCCACGGGCACGGACGACACCACGCCCCTCGGCAGCTTCCGCCTGCAGGCGTCGCTCGACTCCGACCGGCAGGCGTGGTATTTCATCGGCAAGTACCAGTGCTTCGTGAAGTACCCGACGCGCATCAAGGGCTCGATCCTGTTCCACTCCCTGCCCTACGCCGAGCGCGATATGGCCAGCGTGGACCTGGCGGCGCTCCGGCAGCTGGGCAGCGAGGCCAGCCACGGCTGCGTGCGGCTGCGCTGGGAGGACGCGAAGTGGATCGCGGAGAACTGCCCGGACGGCACCTTCACCCGCATCTTCCCGGGTACCGGCGATCAGGACGCGCTGCGCGAGCGGCTGCTGGCCGGCAGCTACGCGCTGGAGGACGGCGTTAGCTACGAGGCGTTCCTCCACCCGCCGACACAGGTCCGGGTCGTGCTCGCGCGGGGCGACCGCGGCGGGGCCGTGCTGGCGCTGCAGCGCAGGCTGAGCGCGCTGGGCTGCTACGCCGGGGAGCCCTCCGGCGAATACGACGCCCCGACCGTCGTCGCCGTGATGCGCTTCCAGCGCGCGCTGGGCATGGACCCGACCGGCGTCGTCACCCGGGCGCTGGAGCAGAGGATCATGGAGGGGAAATAAACGAATACATCGGGCCGCCCATACGGGCGGCCCGTGTTGTCTTTACTTCGGCTGGTAGATCACCAAATCGGTTAACCCACCGGCGTAGAAGCGCGGCACCTGCACGCGGGTCCTGTCGCCCCAGTACCAGCTCTTCTTCATGTAGGATGGGATGTTGGCCGCGATGCTGTTCTCGGCGTAGCTGTAGAACTCGCCCAGCGTCACAAAGCCGTCGCCGTTGCCGGTGATGTCTGCGGCGAGGTAGCCGGGATACGCGCCCCGCTTGCCCGCGGCGTTGCTGTTCCACCACCTCTCGCGGTGGTTGTAGCCCAGGCCCTTGAGCAGGAAGAACGTGAAGAAGTCCACCGTCTTTTCGGTCTTCTTGACGTTGTAGTAGGTGGCGCGGGTGTCCGAGGCCGCCGTCATGACGGCAATGCGCCCGCCCTGCGCCGCCAGCTGCCCGGCCATGTCCTCCAGGAACGCGCCGCTGTAGCAGGAGTCGAGGATCAGGACCACGTTGCCGTTGATGCGGCTGACGCAGTTGAAGATCTCCTGCGAGGACAGGTAGTAGTTCGCGTTTTCGGGGCTGTCGTCGTATCCGGGCAGCGACATGCGGTAACCGGCGATGCCGTTGGTCATGTGGCCGTGCGAGCAGAGGTAGACGATGCTCACGTCCACGTTCGCGGTGCCGGAGAAGAAGCCGGAGATGCCGGAGAGCAGCGCCGTCTTGGTGGGGTTGCCCATGATCTTCGTGGTGTAGCCGAGCCCGGCGATGCTGGATTGGCTGAACGCCGTCGCCACGCCCTCGGCGTTGTTCCCGGGGAACGGCAGATAGCCCTTCACGTCGGGGTTCACGTACTCGTAGGCGGCGAACAGCCGGTAGGTGGGCGTGGTGGCCTCGGGCACGGCGGGCACGACGGTCACGTTCAGGCTGGCCGTGGAATCGCCTACGCCGGCGACGAGCACAGCCGTGCCGACGGAGACGCCGGTGATGCTCCAAGCGCCGGTGTCCTCCGCCTGCGCCACGGTGAATACGGCCGGGTCGCTGGAGGCGTAGACCGCCGTCGCGAGGGTCTCCGCCGCGAGCGTGGAGCTCGCCAGCGCCGGAATCCCCGCGCTCTGGCCGACGATCAGGGTCGCCTCCGCGGCCTCGTACCACATCGAGGCGGGCTCGCCCCCGGTGACGCTGACGCGGCAGACGGTCTCCGAGCCGCCGGTGGCGCGCACCACGATGTCGGCGATGCCGGGCGCGTTGGCGGTGATCAGGCCGCCGGAGGTCACGGACGCCACGTCGGGATTGCCGCTTGCAAAGGACACCACGTCGCCGTACGCGCCGTACTCCACCTCGCAGGCCAGCTGGTAGCTGTCCCCCGGGTTCAGCGTCAGGGTATAGCTCGCGCTGTAGCTGCTGCTCAGCTGGTCGTACTGCAGGTTGTAGACCGCGTTCATGCCCACGTAAGCGGGGCTGCGGGTGACCTTCACGGTCGCCTTCGCGGTCTTGCCGTTGTGGGTGCGCACGGTGATTTCGGCGCTTCCCTCGGCGACGCCGCTGATGAAGCCGTTTCCATCCACGGCGACGATGCCGGGATTGCTGCTGGCAAACGTGTAGGCGCCGACGCCGCCCTTGGGGAAGGTGACCGTCAGCTGGCGGATCTGGCCCACGCCGATGATCGGGTCGGCGGGCGCGATGGCCACCTTGCCGGGGGCCTTCACGACGTGCACGATCGCGGTGGTCGACACGCCGTTGTAGGCTATGACGCGCACGGTGTAGTCGCCCTTCTTCGCGCCGGTCACGGTGTTGTCGGCGTTCACCTTCAGCTTCTTGGGTGCGCTGCTCTCGACGGTGAACTCGGTCGTGCCGAGGTTTGCGCCGTCGCCCGCGAACATGGTGGGCGCGAATCCCAGCGACTGCTTGACGCCGATGGTGAACTCGGTGGCGGGCAGCGCCACGCTCGCGGGCTGCGGCACGGAGGGGTCGAGCACGCTCACGACGCACTCCGCGGTCTTGTTGTTGAAGGTGCGCGCCGTGACCGTCGCGGAACCGGGAGCCGCGCTCGTCAGAAGGCCGGTCGCGTTCACGCTCACCACCTCGGGATTCGACGAGGTGAAGTACAGCGTGCCGCCGGAGTTCTTGGACAGCGTCGCCGCCAGCTGGAAGGTCT
>CACYET010000246.1 GCA_902773515.1 uncultured Eubacteriales bacterium
GCAGGGCCTCCTGGCCGCTGTTGCAGGTATCCGCGCGGATGCCCACCTCGTCCAGCACCGTGCGAGCGTGCTCCGCCTCGATGGGATCGTCGTCCACCACCAGCACGTGCAGCGTGGTGGGATCGATCGCGTCGTCATGCTTCGCGTCCGACGGGTCGCAGTTGCGCAGCGTGACGGTCACGGCGAACTCCGTCCCGACGCCCTTCTCCGACTCGACAGCGATCGAGCCGTTCATCATCTCCACGATCCGCTTCGTGATCGCCATGCCCAGGCCGGTCGAGCCGTACTTGGTCTTGTAGCTGCTATCCTCCTGCGTGAAGGCGTCGAAGATCTTGGGAATGAACTCCTTGTCCATGCCGATGCCGGTATCCCTGATGCGGAAGCGCAGCGTGGACTGGTCCTCAAACGCGGCCGTCTTCTCCACCGTCAGCGTGATGTTGCCGGGCGCCTCGGTGAACTTGATCGCGTTCGACAGGATGTTGATCAGCACTTCCTTCAGCTTCATGTCGTCGCCGATGTACGAATCATCCACCTGGTTCAGCACGCGGAACTCGTAGGTTAGACCCTTGTCGTCGCACTGGGACATGACCATCGTGTTGATCTGCTCCAGCATGTTGCTGAAGGAGAACACCTCCCGGCGCAGCACCACGCGGCCGGACTCGATGCGGCTCATGTCGAGGACATCGTTGATCAGGGCGAGCAGGTGCTTCGCGCTGCCGCCGATCTTCTCCAGGTAGTTGCGCGTCTCCCCGTCCAGTCCCTCCTTCTTCAGCGCCAGCGTGTCCAGGCCGATGATCGCGTTCATTGGCGTGCGGATCTCGTGGCTCATGTTGGACAGGAACGTCGTCTTGGCCTTGTTGGCCTCCTCTGCCGAGGCGAGCGCCGCCGCCAGGGCCTCGCTCTTGGCCATGGCGTCGCGCATCTCGGCGTCGACGTTCGTCATGCCGACGATGATGAAGTGCTCGTCGTCCTCCATGCGCGAGACCTTCATGCTCACGTAGCTCGGGCCCTTCTCGCCCGTCTGGCGATAGGTCATGATGAAGGTGTCCTTGTGGCTGAGCGCCTGCATCAAGGTGCGGCGGCTCATCGCCTGCAGGAAGGCCTCCCGGTCCTCGGGATAGATGCTCTCGGCCAGTTCCGTCCGGCAGTCGCTGAAGAAGTGCCAGCCGCGGCGCATCTCAGACAGCGCGTTGCCCTCGTTCCCGCGGCGGTATTCGATGAACTCCTCCGTGTCGGTATTGACGTAGAACATGTCCGTGTAATCGCGCGCCAGCGTCTGGGCGATGTGGGTGTACATGATGCCCGAGCTGACGGCGTTCTCATAGGCTTCCTTCGTCATGGCGTTTTCGTGCTGGACGCGCACCAGATCGGTGACGTCCCGGCACATGCCAAGCACGCAGAGCCGCCCCGAAGCATCGGTGTACTTCAGCTTCGTGGTCTGGAGCTGGCGCCGGCTGCCGGCGGCGTCCGGCACGTCCTCGAAGAAGATGTAGGGCTTGCTCATGGAGAGGGCCAGCCTGTCGTCCTCCACGAAGTGCTCGGCCGTCTCGGCGTCGAATATCTGCGCGTCGGTCAGCCCCACCACGCCCTCCGGGCTCTCCTTGTGAGCGTACTGGGCGAACGCCTGGTTGCACGCGAGGTAGACGCCGGTCTCGGCGTCCTTGGTGAAGGTCAGGCCGGGCATGTTGTCCAGCAGCGAGGTGATCGACTCCTTCAGCTTCGCGATCTTCTTCGCGGCGTTGGCCTCCTCCTCCGCCTCGGTCAGCGCCTCGCCGAGCTTCTGCGTCTCCTTGTAGTTGTTCAGCAAAATGGCGACGACGAGCAGGAACAGCCCCAGCGAGAAGGCGATGTACATCGTGTTGGCGCGGCTGATGCCTTTGGCCTGCTCCTGGAGGAAGGCGGCCCTTTCGCTCTTGACGGCGGCGTTGGTGTCGTCCGCCGGGTGGTTCTCATGGTATTCCAGTATGCGGCCCACGGTCTCGTTGGCCGCGTTTTCAGTCGCCCGGGAGACCCACATCATCGAGGCGAACACCACCAGCACCAGCAAAAGGATCCACACGAGGATGCGCTGCTCGTACTCCCGCTTCTGGTCGCGGCGGATCAGCAGCCGGTAGTAGACGAGCCCCAGCACCGACCAGATGATGAACAGGAAGTAGGATTCCGTCTCCATCGCGTGGAAGGGCAGAAGGCCCGGTATGAGCAGCAGCAGCACAAAGACGACCATCAAGCCCATGCCGAGCAGGCCGGTCGCGCGCTCCAGAGCGCGCTTCTGCTGCTGCGCGTGGCGATAGACCCCGTGGGAGATCAGCCCGTAGATGATGGTCGCGCCGAGCGTCGTGACATCCACGATCCAGCCGATCGCCGTCCTTCCGAGGAACGGTATGAAGGCGGATACGGCCACGACGGCGACGATCGCCTTGCCGGGGATGCCGCGCGCGTTCAGCGTCGCCAGCCGCCGCGGCGCCTCGCCGTCCCGTCCGGCCGCGTACAGCAGGCGGCTCAGGGCCAGCAGGTTGCCGATCAGGCTGGTCAGGATCACGCCGAACAGCGCCAGCATCAGCACCGTCACGCCCGTCTGCCCGAGATAGTGGTGGGCGGCGTAGAACGCCGGCACCGCGTTGATCCCCTCCAGGTTTCCCATGTCCTGGATGTAGGCCAGCCAGCTGTCGTACTGCGGCGGGTAGGCCGAGACGGACAGCAGCGACACGAACAGGTAGAGCAGCGTGGTGATCAGCACGGACCAGATCAGTATGCCGCGCACCTTTTTGATCGGGAAGCTGTATTCCTCGGAGAAGTGCGATATGTTCTCAAAGCCGATGAACGCCCAGGGCGAAATGGCGGCGATGCGCACGATCTGCGCGAAGGCGCTCGACCCCTCCGTGTACAGCGGCGCGTAGGTGTACGCGCTCTCGTGCCGAAGCGCCGCGATCACGGCGCACACCGTGAAGCCCGCCGCGAACGTCAGCGCCGCGACGATCATGATGCGGTTGGTCAGGCGCGCGCTGTTGGCGCACAGCCAGCCGATCAGGGCCACGGCGCAGATGGAGAGCAGCGCCTCGCCCATCCATACGTTGTAGCCGAATATCCTGTACCGGAAGCCAAACTGGAACGTATTTCCGAGGAAGAACCGCGCAAACAGCGGCAGCGACGTCATATTGGCCCAGAGGATGGCCAGATAGGTCAGCAGCACGAACCACAGCGCGAGAAAGCCAAAGTCCTT
>CACYET010000247.1 GCA_902773515.1 uncultured Eubacteriales bacterium
CGCGCGGCGGTTTCGGCGGCCCGCGCGGCGGCGGCTTTGGCGGACGCCGCGGCCCGGAGCTCGCGCCTTCGGTGGAGAAGGAGCGCGTCTCCAATTATGATCCCAACAAGAAGCAGTACGTGCGCCAGAACGATCCCGAGCGCAACCGCAATACCGGGCGCAGCGCGACCAAGCAGCGCGGCGGGGCCAGCAACCTCAACAACTACGACGACGAGTTTGTGCGCAATCGCAAGAAGCGCAAGGCGTCCGCCCAGAAGGCCGCCATCCCCACGGTGAAGATCGAAAAGGCGTACATGACCGCCGAGACGATCACCGTGCGCGACCTGTCCGAGCGCATCGGCAAGCCCGCCGGCGAGATCATCAAGAAGCTGATGATGCTGGGCATCATCGCCACGATCAACAACGATCTGGACTTCGACACCGCCACGCTGGTGGCGCAGGAGTTCGGCGTGGAGCTGGAGATGAAGCTGGCCGAGACCGCCGAGGACGCGCTGGAGAAGGAGGACGTGGAGGACACCGAGGAGGAGCTGGTGACCCGTCCGCCGGTCGTGACCATCATGGGCCACGTCGACCACGGCAAGACGAGCCTGCTGGACTACATCCGCAAGAGCCGCGTCACCGCCGGGGAGGCCGGCGGCATCACCCAGCACATCGGCGCCTACACCGTGGAGCTGGACGGCCGCAAGATCACCTTCCTGGACACCCCCGGCCACGAGGCCTTCACCTCGATGCGCCTGCGCGGCGCGCAGGCCACGGACATCGCCGTGCTGGTGGTGGCCGCGGACGACGGTGTGATGCCGCAGACCGTCGAGGCCATCAACCACGCCAGGAGCGCGGGCGTCGAGATCATCGTCGCCATCAACAAGATGGACAAGCCCGCCGCCAACCCCGAGCACGTGAAGCAGCAGCTGACCGAGTATGAGCTGGTGACCACCGAGTGGGGCGGCAGCACCGAGATGGTGCCCGTCTCCGCCGTGACCGGCCAGGGCGTGGACGACCTGCTGGAGACGATCCTGCTCACCGCCGACGTGAACGACTATCGCGCCAACCCGAACCGCAAGGCCCGCGGCATCATCATCGAGGCCAAGCTGGACAAGGGCCGCGGCCCGGTGGCCACGGTGCTGGTGAAGAACGGCACGCTGAACGTGGGCGACGCCATCGTCGCGGGCACGGCCTACGGCCGCGTGCGCGCCATGGTGAACGACCGCGGCGAGCGCGTGAAGAGCGCGGGTCCCTCCGAGCCGGTGGAGGTCATCGGCTTCAACGACGTGCCCGACGCGGGCGACCAGATCACCGCCGTGGACGACGAGCGCCTGAGCCGCCAGGTGGCCGAGGAGCGCAAGGACAAGCTGCGCGCCGCCCTGGTCAAGACCCAGACCAAGACCACGCTGGACGACCTGTTCAACCAGATCTCCGCCGGCGAGATCAAGGACCTGAACGTCATCATCAAGGCCGACGTTCAGGGCTCGGTGGAGGCCGTGCGCCAGAGCTTGGAAAAGCTGTCCAACGACGAGGTGCGCGTGCGCTGCATCCATGGCGCGGTCGGCGCGATCAACGAGTCCGACACGCTGCTGGCCTCGACGGCCAACGCCATCATCATCGGCTTCAACGTGCGCCCGGACAACAACGCGCGCGACATGGCCGAGCGTGAGAAGATCGATATTCGCCTCTATCGCGTCATCTACCAGGCCATCGAGGACGTGGAGAACGCCATGAAGGGCATGCTCGCCCCGAAGTTCAAGGAGGTCCTGCTGGGCCACGCCACCGTGCGCCAGCCGTTCAAGGTCTCCGGCGTCGGCACCATCGCCGGCTCCTACGTCACCGACGGCAAGATCGCGCGCAACGCCCAGATCCGCCTGCTGCGCGACAACATTGTCATCCACGAGGGCAAGATCGATTCCCTGAAGCGCTTTAAGGACGATGCCAAGGAAGTCAACACCGGCTACGAGTGCGGCATCGGCATCGAGAACTACAATGACATCAAGGAAAACGACGTCATCGAGTGCTTCATCATGGAGGAGATCGAAAGGTAACTTGTTGAACGGAGACGCCTCTTGACGCCCCTGTGACACATCATGACGAGGGAGTAGGCAGTAGGGAGTAGGGAGTAGGAAATGCGAAGAATCGCGGCAGCCACTATCCCTACTCCCTACTGCCTACTCCCTACTCCCTAAAAAACTGGAGGAAACCATGCCATCATTCAACAGAATCGACCGCATCTCCCAGGAGGTGCACAAGGCGATCGACGCCATCATCCGCGACGAAGTGAACGACCCGCGCGTCGGGGGCACCTGGTCCATCGTGCGCTGCGAGGTCACGCGCGATCTGCGCTACTGCAAGGTGCGCGTGTCGATCCTGGAGCAGGAGAAGCGCCAGGACATGATGAAGGCCCTGCAGAAGGCCTCCGGGTTCATCCGGCGGGAACTGGACCGACGCGTGGACCTGCGCTACGTGCCCGAGATCATCTTCGAGCTGGACACGAACATCGAGTACGCCGCCCATATCAACCAGCTGTTGAAGGAGACGAACAGCCATGGCGAAGCGAGTGACGATTGACGCGCTGGCTGACTGGCTGAAGGCGCGGGACGACTTTGTGCTGCTGGGCCACGTGGCCCCCGACGGCGACGCCGCGGGCTGCTGCCTGGGGGCGTGGCTGGCGCTGCGCGCGCTGGGGAAGCGGGCCGTCGTTTGTCTGCCGGAGGGCGTGCCGCTGCTGTACGCGGGGCTGCCCGGGGCCGGAGAGGTCCTGGACGTCGACCGCCTGACGCCCGGCGCGCTGCCCTTTGAGCCGAAGGCCGCCCTGGCGCTGGACGTGTCGGAGCTGCCCCGGCTGGGCGAGGCGGGACAAGCGCTGTTCGAAGCCTGCCCCGAGCGCGCGGCGCTGGACCACCACGCCACGAATCCCGGCTTCGGCGACGTCTGCGCGCTGGATGGCGAGGCCGCCGCGGCGGGCGAGATGGTGGTCGAGCTGATCGACGCGCTGGGCGTCCAGTTGACGCGGGAGATGGGGGAGTGCCTGTTCGTGGCCATCTCCACCGACTGCGGCCAGTTCAGCTATTCCAACACCCGGCCCCAGACCTTCCGGGCCGCGGCGCGCTGCGCGGAGGCGGGCACGACGAAGCAGCGGCCGACGAGGCCGTTCTCGAGGCCGTCGATGGAGAGGGAGGAGTAGAACTTCTCGGGCGTCGCCG
>CACYET010000248.1 GCA_902773515.1 uncultured Eubacteriales bacterium
GGCGGTGGAGATGGTATCGACGAAGGCGAATTGGCCGAAGCCGCGGGCGATGTCGAGCGTGGAGGTGCCGCAGTCGTAGTTGTAGTGCTCAATCGTGCCATCGGCGCTGACCGAGGCTTCGATCTCGGTGCGGTCCATGCCGCCGAAGTCGATGTCGTCGGTGGAGAAGATCACCTTGTACTTGCCCTCGCCCACGGAGTGCGTCGGCAGGAAGAAGTCGGTCGGGGAGTAGGTCGGGTGGAAGTTGAACACGTACACCAGGCCGCCCTTCGAGAATGCGATGATCTTGCCGGGCTGGTCGATCCACAGGTTCACGGTGTCCGTCTTGTTCAGCACGCGATACTTGCGGCTGAACTTCAGCATGGCCTTGTCGAAGTTCGCCAGCCACTCGTACTTGAGCATGTTGTTCTGCACCAGCGACCACTGGCGGCGGGCGTACTTGTAGCTCCAGCCGTTGCCCTCGCGCGGGAAGTCGATCCACTCGGGATGGCCGAACTCGTTGCCCATGAAGTTCAGATATCCGTCGCTTCCCAGCACCAGGGTGATGAACCGTATCATCTTGTGCAGGGCAATGGCCCGGTCGATGGCGATGGAGTGGAACGACTTGTTCATGCCGGTGTACATCTCGGCGTCCGCCATGCGGAAGATCAGCGTCTTGTCGCCCACCAGCGCCTGGTCGTGGGATTCGCAGTAGCCGATGTTCTTCTCCTGCGGGCGGCGGGTGGTCAGCTCATACCACATCTTGAACATGTCCCACTGATCGTCGGAGTATTCCTTCAGCAGCTTGATCCAGAAGTCCGGCACGCCCATGGACAGGCGGTAGTCGAAGCCGATGCCGCCGGAGCGGATCGGGATGCACATGCCGGGCATGCCGCTCATCTCCTCGCAGATCGTCAGCGCGAAGGGATTGACGGCGTGGATCAGCTCGTTCGCCAGCTGCAAATACGTCAGCGCGTCCACGTTGGTGTTCAGGCCGAAGTACTGCGAGTAGTCGGTGAAGTTCGAGCCGAGGCCGTGGTCCTGGTAGATCATGCTGGTGACGCCGTCGAAGCGGAAGCCGTCGAAGTGATACTCCTCCAGCCAGAACTTCAAATTGGACAGCAGGAAGTGCAGCACCTCGTGCTTGCCGTAGTCGAACAGGCGCGTCTGCCACGCGGGATGCCAGCCGCGATCGCCGGGCAGGAAATACTGCGTGTCGGTGCCGTCAAAGCCGTTGAGACCCTCGTCGGCGTTGGCGCAGGCGTGGGAGTGGACGACGTCCAAGAGCACGTACATGCCCAGCTCGTGCGCCTTGTTGATCAGGTATTTCAGATCCTCGGGCTCGCCGAAGCGCGAGGAAGCCGCGAAGAAGTTACTCACCTGGTAGCCGAAGGAGCCGTAGTAGGGGTGCTCCTGGATGGCCATGAGCTGGATGGTGTTGTAGCCCAGGTCGTGGATGTATTCGAGGTTGAAGTCGGCGAACTCGCGGTAGCTGCCCACGCCCTCCTTCTCCTGGGCCATGCCGATGTGGGCCTCGTAGATGTAGGGCGGCGCGACCTTGCGCTTGCCGTAGCCGCCGTCCGTCCACTGGAAGGGGCGCGGCGGGGCCCACACCTGGCCGTTGAACATCTTGGTCTCATCGTCCTGCACGGCGCGGCGGATGTAGGCGGGAATGTGGTCGGAGCTGTGGCCATCCTTGGTGACCTGCACCTTGATCAGCTGCTTGTGCTTCAGCGCGTCCTCGCCGTCCAGGTAGATCTCCCACGTGCCGTCCGGCAGGCGGGTGAGGGGATGGGAGGTCCGGTTCCAGTCGTTGAAATCGCCGATCAGGTGCAGCGCGTCCGCGCCCGGAGCCCACTCGCGGTAGACCCAGCCCGTCTCGGTGCGGTTGATGCCGTAGTAGAGGTAGCCGTTGGCAAAGGAGGGAAGATCGGCCATGTCGCCCAGCAGCGCCTTGCGTGTGTTGGCGTGGCGCTCCATGCGCAGGGCGATGTCCGTGTAGTAGGGCTGCAGCCAGGGATCGATGGACAGTATCTTGTATTGCGTCTGTTTGTTGGCGTTATTCACAAACAGCACCTCCCGCGTATTTAATCTGCTTCTTTCATTATAGCACACATTGCTCAACCAGGCAAATATTCTTTTGACGAATCGCGCGGTTCATTTTATTTCACACCGTGTTCGATTGCTTTTTTTGCGAAAGGTGGTATAATGGAGCTGTAAACGAACATATGTTCTATTTGCTTCGCTTCCGGGACAAAGCGTCGCGAGGCCCGC
Organism: uncultured Eubacteriales bacterium; assembly: GCA_902773515.1. GTDB lineage: Bacteria > Bacillota > Clostridia > Christensenellales > Aristaeellaceae > UBA2862. Next base: position 2,254 of record CACYET010000248.1, read on the forward strand.
GAATTTGCCTTCGCCCGGGCATGACATCCCAACCGTCCGCATATATTTATGGAGAAAAATACATCAAACCGGAGGGATACGATGGAAAATCCAAGCAATCGAATCGTCGCGGTGGGCCGCCTGGAGGGCGGCCTGGAGCTGAGCCACGAGGTGATGAACGAGCCCTTCTACACGGGTACGCTGCTGGTCAAGCGCCTCTCGGGCGCGGTGGACCGCCTGCCGGTGACCATCCCCGGCAAGCTGATGGGGCTGCTGCCGCAGGAGGACGCGCAGCTGATGCTGACGGGGCAGGTGCGCTCCTACAACAAGGTGGTGGAGGGCGCGGGGCGGCTGATGGTCACGCTGTTCGCGCAGAGCATCGCGCCCTCGCCGGACAACGAAACGCTGAACAGGGTGTCGCTGACGGGCGCGCTGTGCAAGCCGCCCGTCTATCGATCGACGCCCTTTGGGCGCGAGATCTGCGACATGATGCTGGCCGTGAACCGCGCGTTCGGCAAGAGCGACTACATCCCCTGCATCGCCTGGGGGCGCAACGCCCAGTACGCCTCGCGCTTCGGCGTGGGCGACCGCGTGCGGCTGACGGGGCGGCTGCAGTCGCGCGAGTACCAGAAGCTGTTGGAGAGCGGGGAATACCTGTCGCGCAACGCCTACGAGGTGTCCTGCTTCACGCTGGAGGCCGCCGACGCCGAGCCCGCCCCCGCCCCGAGCTACGTGCTGGGGGAGAACCGCTACGTGTTCGAGCCCGCCGGGCGGAAGCATATGAGCTGAAATTCACTTTTCCAAAAGCCTTCCCCTTTGGGGAAGGTGCCCCCGTAGGGGGCGGAAGAGGTCTTTGTACATAGGGTTCACGCCTCTGATGCGGCTGAGGCGCGAAGCCATCCGGCAAGACCTCTTCCGTCACG
>CACYET010000249.1 GCA_902773515.1 uncultured Eubacteriales bacterium
AGCCAGGCGAGCACTTTGCCCAGGGTTTTGCAGTTCTTGCGGGAGCCCAGGCCGTCGCGCAGGTAGTACATCGCGCCGCCGGACCATTCGCCGTTGGCGTTCTTGCGCCGGTAGAAGATACCCAGCACGTTTTCGGAATAGTTGGTCATCATGCCGAAGAAAGCGATGACCCACATCCAGAACACCGCGCCCGGGCCGCCGGTGATGATGGCGCCGGACACACCCACGATGTTGCCGGTCCCGACTGTCGCGGCCAGCGCCGTGCAGAGGCTCTGGAACTGGGAGATGCTCTTGTCCTCGGTGTGGCCGGTGACATGCTTGTCGTGGAACACCGCGCCGATGGTCTTGGACATCCAGTGCTTGAAGTGGCTCAGCTGGAACACCTTGGTCAGCGCCGTCATCAGCACGCCCACGAAGGCCAGCAGGATCAGCGCCGGGACGCCCCACACCACGCCGTTGACGGCGTTGTTCACCTTGGCGACGCCGTCCAGGAAGCCGCCGGAGGCCTCCTCGGCCTCGGCGATGGCGCCCTCCACGGTCTCGTTGACCTCCTCGGCCGCCTCCTCCACCGCGTCCAGCGCGGTCTCGGCCTCGGCGGCGGTCTCGGTGACCTCGGTCGCCTCCGCCGCGTCCGCCAGCGCCAGCGGCGCAAAGGCCGTCAGGCCCATCAGCAGAATCAGCGCCAGCAAAATGCCGGTCAGTTTCTTCATGACAAATCCCCCTCTTGATCGGATCGACCCGGCGTCCGCCGGGCGGATTCATTCTGATAGTATGATAAAGTCACACTCAAAATGAATTATGTGAATTATTATAATTGCATATTTAACCAGTGTCAATGAAAAATCGCGCGAAATGCGCGATTTTAACAACATGATAATGCAAATCAGTGTTGAAATGGGCTACTTGTGATACTTCTCGCCCGTTCGGATGCGCTCGGCGCGGTAGAGCTGCTCCAGCAGGATCACGCGCATGAGGCCGTGGGGGAACGTGAGGTTGGAGAAGGAGAGGCGCTCGTCGGCGCGGGCGAGCACGGCGTCGGACAGGCCGTTGCTGCCGCCGATGACGAACACATTGCGCCGCCCGTCGCCCGAGAAGGATTCGAGCTTTCTTGACAGCGCCACCGAGTCCGGCGCCGGAGCCTGGATGCACAGCGCGATCACGCGGTCGCCCGGGCGGATGTGCCGAAGCAGCGCCGCGCCCTCCCTGTCCATGATCTGCCTGAGCAGCGCGTCGCTGGGCTTCTCCGGCTCGCGCTCGTCGTCCACGGTGAAGACCTCATACTTGCCGTAGCGCGACAGCCGCTTCAGGTACTCCGCGCAGCCGTCCCGCTGCCACGCCTCCTTCAGCTTGCCGACGCAGAGGATGGTTGCGTTCATGAAAGCTTCCTTTCCATTACATCATACATCGAAGGGAAACGACCTCTTCCGACCCGCCTTTGGCGGGCCACCTTCCCCTGAAGGGGAAGGCCCTATGCCGTCGCTTCGTCCTTCCAAAAGCCTTCCCCTTCAGGGGAAGGTGGCGCAAAGCGCCGGAAGAGGTCGTCCCCTTTCTAACGATTCGCCATCAGCTGCACGATGACGATGCTTGCGATCATCACCAGCACCGCGGACCACTGCGCGAGGCGCTCCCCATAGGCGAGCGGGCGGCGGATGCGGGGGATAGGGTCGACGCCGCGGGCGCGGGCGCGCAGCCACAGCGAGCTGAGCAGCACGGCCATCATGCCCGTCAGCATCGCCGTCTCCAGCGCCAGCGAGAAGAGCATCGAGCCGTTCAGTGCCGCGCCCGCGTCCGTCTCGCCCCGCTGCCCCAGCAGAAACGGGATCGCCAGGCAGGCGGCGTTGTAGATCGTGTGGTAGGCGATGGCGGCGTAGACGGAGCGCAGCGCCCACGCCGCGAACCCGGCCACCGCGCCCACCAGCAGGAAGGCCGGCAGGCCGTAGAGGTTGGCGTGCAGCAGCGCGAACAGCGCGCTGGACACGCCGATGGCGAAGAAGGTGCCGCGGCTCTCCCACGCGGAGAGCACGATGCCCCGGAACAGCATCTCCTCGGCCACCGCCGGAAGGGCGGCGGAGAGCAGTATGGACGCAATCAGCTCGCGCTCGTTCTGGGGCGGGGGAAGGCTCCCCGGCGACTTCAGCCCCAGCGCGTCGAGCCCCGCGCCCCAGAGCGCGGAGAGGGCGCTGGCGACGTAGACGCTCATCAGGGCCAGCAGCGCGACGGTCAGCATGGGCAGCGCCGGCGGCGCGTCCAGCCGCATCGCCTCGCCGAGCCCCGGCCGTCGCCGCGCGTACAGCAGAAGCGGCACGCCCACGAACGGCACGTAGTACAGCGCGATCAGCAGCGCCACGCTCGCATTCGGCAGCGCGAGCTCCAGTGCCGAGGTCGCCCACTGTCCCAGCGCCGCCAGCAGCACAAACAGCCCCGCCGCCGTGAGCGAGGGGCGGGGGATGCCTTCGATGCGGTTTTGGATCGGATCTTGCATGGCAATTCAAAGGTCTGGGCGCTTGGTTGAGATGTTGCGGGTATGCCAAGCGTCCAGATCCTTCGACTTCGCTGGCGCTCCGCTCAGGATGACAACGATGCGAAACACTGTCATTCTGAGCGAAGTGAAGCCGCAGGCGGAACGCAGTCGAAGAATCTGTACGCTGCGCAACGGCAAAACATATCACACGTTAAACCGGAACAAGGTCACGTCCCCGTCCTTCATTACGTACTCCTTGCCCTCGCTGCGCACGAGGCCCTTCTCCTTGCAGGCGTTCATGCTGCCCTCGCGGATCAGGTCGTCGTAGGCCACGATCTCGGCGCGGATGAAGCCGCGCTCGAAGTCGGTGTGGATCTTGCCGGCGGCCTGCGGGGCCTTGGTGCCGTTCACGATGGTCCAGGCGCGCACCTCCTTGGGGCCCGCGGTCAAAAAGCTGATCAGCCCCAGCAGCCTGTAGCCCAGCACCACCAGGCGGTCGAGGCCGGAGGTGCCGATGCCCATCTCCTCGAGGAACATGGCCTTCTCGTCCGGCTCCATCTGGCTGATCTCCTCCTCGGCGGACGCGCAGATCACCAGCACCTCCGCCCCCTCGCTGTCGGCGATTGCGCGCACGGGCTTCACCAGCGGGATCTCGCTCTCGTCCTTGCCGAG
>CACYET010000250.1 GCA_902773515.1 uncultured Eubacteriales bacterium
GACACGGCAGCCGCCGACTTGTCATCCTGAGCGAAGCGAAGGATCTTTTATCGTAGGGGCGGCGTTGCGCCGCCCGCTCATTCTATGCTGCCACATATCGCGATACCGCGCGGCAGCAAATGGCTCCCGGCACTGCCGGGGCACCGCCAACAATTCACATTTCTCATTTTTTACTTTTTCGTCACAATCGCTTGCATTTTCGGCCAAAATCGTATATCCTATTAGGGAAGATACGATGTATCTAATCATTTTGGAATGGGAGTGATTCAACATGAGCAAGAAACTGTTGTCCCTCCTCCTGGTGCTGGCGCTGGCCCTCACCATGAGCGCGACCGCGTTCGCGGACTACTATGGCAGCCTGCTGCCCGCGGTCCGGACGATCCCCGGCGACTACACCGGCAAGACGATCATCCTGCACTCCAACGACGTGCACGGCGCGATCGACGGCTATGCCTACATGGCGTGGCTGAAGAATGAGTTTTTGGCGCGCGGCGCCAGCGACGTGATCCTCGTGGACGCCGGCGACTTCAGCCAGGGCTCCATCTACGCCATCGTCAGTAAGGGCGCGGACGCCGTCACGATGATGAACGCCGCGGGCTACGACGTGGTCACCCTGGGCAACCACGAGTTTGACTTCGGCTATGCCCAGCTGATGGAAAACCTGTCCAAGGCCGAGTTCACCGCGCTGTGCTGCGACGTTTACCTGGACGAGACCGGCGAGACCATCCTGCCCCCCGCAACCGTCGTGGAGGCGCAGGGCGGCGTGAAGATCGGCTTCGTGGGCATCGAGACCCCCGAGACCGCCACCAAGGTGCACCCCGGCCTGATCAGTGAGATCCGCTTCGCTGCGTTTGACGACCTCTACACCGCCGTGCAGGGCGCCGTGGATTCCGTCAAGGACGACTGCGACCTCGTCGTCGCGCTGGCGCACCTGGGCGTGGACGCCGAGTCCGCCGTCAACGGCTATCGCTCCATCGACATGCTGGAGAAGGTCGAGGGCATCGACTTCACCATCGACGGCCACTCCCACACCGTCATGACCGGCGCGGAGAACGGCCAGGCCGTGCAGTCCACCGGCACGAAGTTCGCCTACATCGGCGTGGTCGTGATCGACGATGCCACCAAGGCCATCGAGGACAACTTCCTGCTGCCCACCATCTCCATGGAGAAGGACGGCGACGTGGACGCCCTGGCGCAGGAGATCATGGCTGACGTGGACGAGGTCTACAACACCCCCTTCGCCACCACCGAAGTGCTGCTCAACGGCGAAAAGGCCCCCGGCAACCGCACCGAGGAGACCAACCTGGGCGACCTGATCACCGACGCGATCGTGTGGAGCGTGGTCAAGGAGGGCGGCATCGAGCAGGTGGAGCCCAACCAGGTGGTCGGCATCACCAACGGCGGCGGCATCCGCGCCACCATCCCCGAGGGCGATGTCACCATGAAGGACATCAACACCGTGCTGCCCTTCGGCAACACCGTGGCCGTGATCTATGTGACCGGCGAAGAGCTGCTCGAGGCGCTGGAGGCATCGACCTTCTTCACGCCTGAGCCCATCGGCGGCTATCCGCAGACCAGCGGCATCGAGTGGACGCTGGACACCACCGTACCCTTTGACCAGGGCGAGGTCTACACGTTGAACGGCAAGGACACCAGCTACTATGCGCCCGCCTCCATCCAGCGCGTGACCATCACCTCCGTCAACGGCGAGCCCTTTGATCCCGCCGCCACCTACGCCGTCGTGACCAACAACTTCCTGGCCGCCGGCGGCGACACCTACAACGTGTTCAACCGCGCCTACAGCGAGGGCGCCGGCTTCGACACCGGCATCACGCTGGATGTGGCCGTGCAGAACTACATCACCGAGGTGCTCGAGGGCAAGATCACCGCCGAGATGTACGGCGAGCCCCGCGGCTCCCTGACCCAGATCCTCGCCGAGGCAACCGAGGAAGAAGTCGAACCCGCCGCGTAAAGCGACAAAACCCCCAGACAAAAAGCGCCGCCGCCGGAAATTCCGGCGGCGGCGTTGATATTTGAAGAGCCAGATTGCCACGTCGACCTTATGGTCTCCTCGCAATGACGTAGTACAGGATGAGCCATCTGTGTCCATATCGGTATCTTGCCACGTCATTGCGTTTCCGCAGGCCTAGCGAAGCGTTAGGAGCGCAGCGACGTGGCAATCTGGTCTTTCTCTCTTACCGATAGAACACAAGGGTGCGCGGCGATCCGCGCGCGGCTGTCGTCAATACGTTCGGGTCGTGCGCCAGTAGCGGATGCCGCGCAGGTACACGGCCCGCCCCTGGCGGCAGGTGACGCGGAACTCCGTGGCCCGGGAGTAGCCGGAGGCGAAGAGCACGTCGATCACGGCGCGGCCGCTCTCGTCAAACTGGCCGCGCTGCACCGGCAGCTCCGCCAGCAGGTCGTCGCCCCAGTAGGCCGTGATGTCGATCAGACACACCTCGCCCTCCTGGGCGCTCGCGTCCGCGGGCAGCTCGAACTCGAACCGCGCCACGTTCCAGCCCTCGAACAGGTCGTCGTAGGGGCCGCAATAGACGGAGTGGACCGGGCCGTCCAGGACGAGCCCCTTCTCCCCCAGCTCCAGCGCGTTCAGCGCCGCGAGTTCTTCCAGGTCCACGTCCACCGGCACGGACCAGAAGTCCGTCACCGCGAAGCCCGCCGCCTCCAGCGCCGCGGCCACGGCCGGGTCGTCGGTATAGACGGCGCTCTCATCGGAAATCTGCGCGAACCGGAAGCCGGCCTGTATGAATATGAACCGCTCGGGCTTGGCGCTCGTCAGCACGGTCGCGCCGCGATGCCGGGCCAGGTCCTCGCCGCACAGCAGCGACGGCCGGAAGCCGGAGAACCGCGCGCGATACACGTCCGGCAGCGCGTCCGCGTAGACGTCGCCCGTGGCGCTGGCCAGGATCGCCTCGACCGCCGGGGCCTCGGCGTCCAGCCGTTCGGCCTGCGCCCGCGCCGCGCCGTCGACGACGCCGTTCCCCCAGAGCCACGCGCCCACTGCCACCGCCGCACAGGCCGCGACGGCTGCCGGC
>CACYET010000251.1 GCA_902773515.1 uncultured Eubacteriales bacterium
ATCCAAGGCATGAGACACGAACAGGCGCAGGCCATAATGAAGAAGGAAGGCTGGACATCGCTCGGAGAGGTCGGCGAGGAGTTGTATGCGTACACCAAGGACGGCGCCTATCTGGATTACCAGGCCTTCGTGGGCCACGAGGTGGAATGCCCGACGCTCGCGCGCCACAGAGGAGATTGGTAAAACCGGGGCGTTCTCGCGCGGGCACGGAGAAATCCATCCGCGGTGTTGGCATGATGCGATTGGAGCGTGATGAACATGACCGAACGGCTGTACTATGACGACGCCTACCTGACCCAGTTCGACGCGGCGGTGCTGGAATGCGTCGAGCGCAACGGCGCGCACCAAGTGCGCCTGGACCGCAGCGCCTTCTATCCCACCTCCGGCGGCCAGCCCTACGACACGGGCGAGCTCGGCGGGGCGCATGTGCTGGACGTGTACGTGGACGAAGCGGGGGAGGTCTGGCACGCGCTGGATCGGCCGCTGGACGTCGGCGCGACGGTGCACGGGCGCATCGACTGGCCGCGCCGCTTCGACCACATGCAGCAGCACGCGGCGGACCACATGATCGCCAGCGCGCTGTGGCGGCTGCTGGGCGGCGTCACGATCGGGCTGCACATCTCAAGCGACGCCTCGACCATCGACGTGGCCATGCCCGAGGGCGTCACGCGAATCTCCCCGGAGGACATCCGCCGCGTGGAGGACGACGTGAACGCGCGCGTGCAGCGGGACGTACCGGTGCGCTGCTGGTTCCCGGACGCCGACGAGCTCATGACTCTGCCGCTGCGCAAGCCGCCGACGGTCGAAAGCCACGTGCGCATCGTGGCCATCGGCGAGGACGAGATGGTGGCCTGCGGCGGCACCCATCCTTCCACGGCGGGCCAGCTGGGCGTCGTGAAGATCCTCGGCGTGGCCCCGGCGCGCGGCAAGATGCGCGTCAGCTTCGTCGCGGGCATGCGCGCGCTCAACGACTACCGCGCCTGCTTCGGGCACGCCCACGCCGCGGCCAATTTGCTCTCCACGAGCCCGGACAACCTCGCCGCGCACGTCGCCGCGATGCAGGAGGCACTCAAGAGCGCCGTAGCAGAACTGAATCACCTGCGCCGGGACGCCGCCGTCGCGGAGCTGACGGAGGCGCTCAAGACTGCGCCGCGGCTCGACGGCGGGGCAGCTGTGATCTGCAAAATGCTGACGGGAGACGCCAACCTCGCCAGGGACGTCGCGTCCTGTCTCATCAAAAAGCCCGGGATCGTGGCGCTGCTGGGCGCGGAGACGGGCGAGGGGCAGGCGGCCTTCGTGTTCGCCCGGTCGCAGGACGTGGAGATGCACATGGGCCAGCTGCTCTCGCAGGCGGCAAAGCCGCTGGGCGGCAAGGGCGGCGGCAGGCCGGACTTCGCGCAGGGCGGCGGCCCCGCGGCGATACTGGACGCCGCGAAGGACATCCTCGGCGTATAAAAGACCAAAGTCTATAATAAACAGACCATAGTCTTCATAAAACAAACCACGGTCTGCAATGGAGAACGAGCGATGCGCTTTGATTACGACCTGGACGCCGCGATATTCGACAACGACGGCACGCTGCTGGACACGATGCCCTACTGGCGCTACACGCCGCTGGAGTTCATGCTGGCCCACCAGATCCCGGTGGACCCGGACGTGCTTGCGCGGATGTACATGACCTCCTCGCGCAAGCTGGTCCGGGAGTGCTGCGAAAAGCTGGGCGGGACCGTCACGCAGGAGGAGGCGACCGCGGAGGTGGAAGGCTACATGAACCGCCACTACCTCTACGACGCGCGCTTCAAGACGCCCGCGGTGCCGGCGTTTTTGCGGCGATTGAAGGCCGCCGGCGTAAAGATGTGCGTGGCCACCGCCGCTCCCCGGGAGTACGTGAGCAACGGCCTGAAGCGGCTGGGCGTTCTGGACTGCTTCGACTTCGTGACCGACCACCGGGAGTTTTCGATGACCAAGGAGCAGCCGGAGTACTTCCTGAAACTGCTCGAGCGCCTGGAGGCCGACGCCTCGCGGACGTGGGTGTTCGAGGACGCGCTCTACGCCGTGAGATCCGCCAAAGCCGCGGGTCTGCGCGTCTGCGCCATCGAGGAGGGCACGCAGGTCAACGACAGGGCGGAGATCATGCGGCTCGCGGATGTGTATATTAGGGATTATGCGGAACTGATTTAATCACGATTGTATTATCAAAAAGATTCTTCGACTCCGGCTGCGCCTTCGCTCAGAATGACAGCGTATCGTTTTACTGTCATCCTGAGCGGAGCGCAAGCGAAGTCGAAGGATCTTATCTTTATCTGTTTTATCTGTCCTTCTCCGACCCGATGAAGATCGTCTCGCCGTGGCCGATCAGCCCGGACAGGTTGTCGCGGATGGCGCGCGGAAACAGGTTCTTGCGGTGGGCGTCCTTCAGGTCGATCCACTCACAGCCGATCTGGAAGCGATCCTTCTCGGTGGGCTTCTGGCGCTCCTCGCTGGCCAGCTTGCACAGGAAGATGAAGTAGATCTTGTGGCTGTTGCCGTCCCGGCGACCCTCGCTGATGCGCTCGTAGATGCCGGAGAGGCGCATCGGCGTGACGGAGTAGCCCGTCTCTTCCAGGAGCTCGCGCTTCACGGTTTCGCTGAGCATCTCGCCGGTGTGCTGTCCGCCGCCGGGCAGCGCAAAGTACTCGCCGAACCGGGAGACGCAGCGGTTGACCAGTATCTTGCCGTCGTTGAGCACGATGGCCTTAGCGGAGTTGCGGGCGGACAATGGCCTCATTCCTTTCCACGGCGCGCGCCGTTTGTTGCCTGCATCTATTATACGTGCTTTGGCGGCAAAGCGCAAGTGTCAACCGCGGGGGAATTTGTCGTTATTTGCGCAATTTCGTTCAAATATACTTGCGCATGGCCTGCAGCGCCGATTTTTCAAGCCGGGAGACCTGGGCCTGAGAGATGCCGATCTCCTGCGCCACCTCCATCTGCGTGCGCCCCTGGAAGTAGCGCTGGCGGATGATGTTCTGCTCGCGCGCCTGCAGGCGGCTGAGCGCCTGGTCGATGGACAG
>CACYET010000252.1 GCA_902773515.1 uncultured Eubacteriales bacterium
CCTACACGGGCATGATCGTGTCCACCCGTGAAAGCGAGGAGGTGCGCCGGCGGCGCTTGCAGGTGGGCATCAGCCAGGTCTCGGGCGCGAGTCGCACATCCGTGGGCGGATACACCGAGGAGGAGCGTCCTCACGACACCGAGCAGTTCGACGTGTCCGACCAGCGCACGCTGGACGAGGTGGTCCGCTGGCTGATGGAGACGGGCCACATCCCCTCGTTCTGCACCGCCTGCTATCGCGCGGGTCGCACCGGCGACAGGTTCATGAGCCTGTGCAAGAGCGGGCAGATCTTGAACTGCTGCCACCCCAACGCGCTGATGACACTGGCGGAATACCTGGTGGACTACGCCAGCGACGAGACGCGGGAGGTCGGCTGGAGGATGATCGACGACGAGCTGAAGCGCATCCCCAAGGAGAGCGTGCGCGCCGTCGCCGCGGAGAATATCGAGGCGATCAAGAGCTCCAATCGACGGGATTTCAGGTTTTGACAGGAAGAGTGTCAGGGAACCGGATTGCCACGTCGGCTCAAAAATGAGCCTCCTCGCAATGACGTTTTGGATACATGCTATTTCACCAACATTGCAATCGTGTACTGTGTCATTGCGAGGAGACCCGTAGGGGCGACGTGGCAATCCGGTTCTCCCAATATGCGTTTTTTATTGAACATCATAGTAGGGGCGGCGTTGCGCCGCCCGCCTTTAACCGGGTAAAAAAGATCCTTCGCTTCGCTCAGGATGACAACGGCGCGATACCCGCTGGCCTGTCATCCTGAGCGAAGCGAAGGATCTGTACGCATCGTTTTCTGGCGGGCGCCGCATCGGCGCCCTTACATATGGGATCGCGCGGGGACAAATCTTCCGCCGCAACGGCGCCCCTACAGAGATCCCGCGCGGCAGCCGCTATCAACTCCTCACTCCTCACTCTTCACAAGGGCGGGCGCCGCAACGCCGCCCCTACGGATTTTGGCCGTCCTCCTCCGGGAGCTCCGGCAGCTCGCCCAGGATCGCCATGGTCTCTTCCGGCGTGTACAGCTGCAGCACCACCTGGTTGGGCAGGCAGATGATCAGGTTGCCGAGGACGCGCTCGGGGATGTTCTCCAGCGTCACCTCGCCCTCGCCCACGCAGTCGTGGTTCTTGCAGGTGGAATCCTCCATATAGACGCCGTCGGGCGTCAAGTGGATCACGTTCAACGCCTGCGTGCCGTCCGGCAGCACCTGCGACAGCGGGAAGATGCTATCCCCCTCCGTCGGCAGCGGCAGCCAGCCGGACTGCGTGGCGGTGGTCACCAGCACGTAGCCCGCGGGCATGGGCGTCTGCGCGTCCTCCGCGAGCGCGCCCAATCCCAGCGCCATCATCAGCGCGATCATACAAGCGATCTTCTTCATATTCCTCTCAACCTCATCAACACCGGCGCGATCGACAGGCCGGTCAATCGTTCTGTTTCTCGTGCTTGCTCTCCCAGTGGAGCAGCACCGCCATGCCCGCGCGCATCAGCAGTGCCACGCAGGTCATGCCGATCTCGGTCCAGTTCGGGGCGACGATGGTCTTGAGCACCTCGCTGCCCAGCAGGAAGCTGAGCGCGGTAGTGATGCCCTCGGCCATCTCCAGCTTGCTGGCGCTGTGGCTGCGGGTCAGGCAGATGAGCGCCTTCACCGCCGTCACCAGCAGGATCACGACGCCGATGGTCTCAAACAGCAGTATGCCGTACTGGACGGCGATGCCGAAAATGTCTTCCAGTATCTCGAACATTGCAATCTCTCCCACTCATCTCATCTGTATGGGGCTTGTCCCGTCCCCGGCGGCGCGATCGCGTTCGCTGCGTCCGGCCGTCAGTCCTCCATATACGCGCCCGCCCCGGACGTATAGCGCGCGCTGCGGTCGCGGGCGATGAACACGGCCTCCACGCCGTCGATGCCCTCGATCAGCGCCGCGCCCGCCTCGCCGCCCAGCGCGAACGCGGCCGTGGCCAGCGCGTCGCCGAGCATGGAGCTCTCGGAGAAGATCGTCACCGACGCCAGCTCGTTCTGCACGGGCCAGCCCGTCGCGGGGTCGAGTATGTGGTGATACCATACGCCGTCCGCCTCGAAGCCGCGCTCGTAGATGCCGCTGGTGACGGTGGAGCCGCCGTAGTTCTTCGACACCAGCATGTACTCGCCGGTGGGCTTGTCGATGTCCTGGATGCCCACCTTCCACGGCTTGCCGCCGGGCTTTGTGCCGATGGCGACGATGTTCCCGCCGAAGGAGAGGATCGCGCTTTCGACGCCGCGCGATTCGAGGTACGCCTTCACGCGGTCGGCGATGTAGCCCTTGGCGATGCCGCCGAGGTCGATCATCATGCCTTCCGGCAGCGCGACCGTGTCGCCCTCGACGACCACCTTGCGGTAGTCCACCTTCGCGGCGGCCTCGGCTAGCGCGTCCGCGTCGGGCACCACGCCCGCGCCGGAGGTGAAGTCCCAGAGCGTCGAAGCCGGCGCGATGGAGATGTCAAGCGCGCCGCCGGAGCGCTCGCTGACCTCGCGGGCAGCCTCGATGATCTCGATCGTCGGCTGCGACACGGCCACGGGCTGGCCCCCGGCGTGGTTGATGTTCCACACGTCGCTGCCCTCCACGGTCCTGGACAGCAGCGCCTCCCAGCGCCCGCACTCGTCCAGCGCGTCCTTGAGCACCTGGACATCGTCCACGTAGGCCGTGAGCGTCACGACCGTGTCCAGGTAGAAGCCCACGGCGGATTCCTTCTTCGGCTCCGCCGACGCGCAGCCCGCCAGCGCCAGCATCGCCGCCAGCGCCAGCGACGCGATCCTCAGTCTCTTCATGATCCCCCTGCCCCTCTTTGAAATCATATGCCCGGCGCGCGCAGCGACAGGAACACCCGCCGCGCCACGATGCCGGTCAGGCAGCCCACCGCCGCGCCCATGCCCACCAGGAACGGCAGGTAGGTGTACATCAGCTGCGGCGTTCGGAGCATCGCGCTGGCCGCCAGGATCTGGCCGACGTTGTGCGCCACGGCCCCGGCGAGC
>CACYET010000253.1 GCA_902773515.1 uncultured Eubacteriales bacterium
AGCTCGTCCTTGTCGGCCGAGGACTCGCCGCCGAAGAGGTCCGGCTGGACGGTCTTCTTGCGTGTGTTGAAATCGACGATGTTCTTGCATCCCGGCAGGCGGCTGAACATCTTGAGACGGCGTTCCATCTCAACCTGCGCCCACCGGAGCGCGAACACGACCTTGTTCGTGTCGTTGACGATCGGCACGAGCAGATGCGGCAGCCGCTGGTACTGCGTGAATTCGACGCGCTTGGGATCGACCATGATGAGGCGTAGGTCCTCGGGCTTGCGACTCATCAGAAAGCCGTTGATGATGGAGTTTAGGCACACGGACTTGCCCTGGCCGGTGGCGCCGGCGATCAGCAGGTGGGGGAGGCCGGAGAGGTCGGTGACGAGGTCGTTGCCGGCGGCGTCCTTGCCCAGCAGAAGCGGTACGTGCATCTTCTGCATGGCCGTCTGCCAGGTGGTGGCGCGCGCGATGTCGCCGAAGTTGACACCGCACGGCTTGAGGTTCGGCACTTCAATGCCCACGGCGTTCTTGCCGGGGATCGGCGCCTGGATGCGCAGCGACTTCGCCTCCAGCGCCATCTGGAGGTTGCCGGAGAGCGCGGGGATGCGCTCGACCTTGACGGATGGCGCGGGCGTCAGCGCGTATTGCGTCACGACCGGACCGGGAACGGTGAACGCGAGCGTCGTCTCGATGCCGAACTGGTCGAGCGTGGAGATCAGCGTCTGCGCCATCAGGTCCACATCGCCATGGTCGGCGGCGGAACGGACGGGCGGATTGAGCAGGGAAAGCGGCGGCAGGACGTAGGGCCCCTTGTCCTCGGGTTTGGGTGCGGGCTGTGGCGTTGGCGTGGTCGCGGAAGGGGGCGTGACGTCCGTTGCCGCGGGAACGCCGCTTCGGGCGGCCTCCTTCTGCCGCCGGGCTTCTTCCTTGGCCTCTTCACGCCTGCGGCGCGCCTCTTCCTTTTCCTCCTCCTTCAGGCGGCGGGCTTCCTCCTTCTCCTGCTCGATGCGTTCCTTCTCCTGCTGACGCTCGAGCCGTGCGGCTTCCTTGGCAAGGCGAATGGCTTCTTTCTGACGGGCTTCCTCCTGCGCGCGGCGTTCGGCCTCGGCCAATTCCTCCGGCGTCAGCTGGCGACGATCCATGCACCAGTCCAGGAGACGGCCCGCCGAACGGATGAGCGTGCGGATGCCGATGGTCCAGAGCAGGGCAAAAATCATGAGCGAGGCCATCAGCACGCTGGAGCCAAACGGGGAAAGCACGCGCGCGAGGCCACGCGTCATGACGAGATACCCGATGGCGCCGCCGGCGTTGGGCTCGATGTTGAGCGCGTGCAGAATGCTCCGGACGGCGGGCGTGGAGCCGGTCAGCTGAATCAGGCAGGTAAGCGCCAGCGTGAAGACGGTAATGCCCAGCGTGCGCCGACCGGGATGGAACGTGCGCCCGAGAATGAGGCGCAGGCCCGCAAAAATGCACAGCAGCGGCACAACCCAGATGGCGAGGCCGAAGATCGAGTAGCCGACATAGGCGAACCAGTCGCCGGCGATGCCGATGAGGTTGGCCGTGGGCCTGAGCGGCGGAATGCACAGCGTCGGAATCGCCCGCCAGTCGTAGGAAAGCAGGGCAAGCAGAGGGAAGAACGCCACCGGAAAAAGGAAAAATCCGAGAATCCGGCGCCGAACATGGACGTCTGGTGCGGGGGTGTCGCTATTTTCCGCCATCTACGGGACCTTTCAAGTTGAATGTGGAGGGACCCGCGTTGCGCGTTGTGGCTTGGGAAGCGCCCTTCGAGGTCTCCTTCATGGAATAGAATACGACAAGCGCAAGGATGAAGGCCAGTATCTTGAGCCCCCAGTTGCTGGTGAAGAAGGCGATCAGACGCTTCATTTGGACGTGCCCTCCTTGGCAGCGGCGGATTCCTCTGCTGCAGGGACCGCCTTGTGCGAACGGCCAAACAGGCGCGCCGTCTTTTCGCGGCGCTGGTTGAACCAGTCTCCCAGCCGTTCGTAGATCGTCTTTTGCCGAGGCATCGCCTTGCGAATCCAGCGCAACAACGCAGCCTGGCTGTTTTCCTCCACGTCGGGGTAGCGGATCAGCCGGCCGTTGTACGCCACGGACACGCGGCCGGTCTCCTCCGACACCACCACCACCAGCGCGTCCGTCTCTTCGCTCAGGCCCACGGCCGCGCGATGGCGCATACCGGATTCGGAGAGTTCGGTGCGCACGGACACGGGGAACAGGCAGTGTGCGGAAGACAGCCGTCCGTGCCGGATGACCACGCCGCCGTCGTGCAGCGGCATCGGCTCCTTGAAGATCGACAGCAGCAGCTCAGCCGAGATGATGGCGTCCAGCATGACGCCGCTGATCTCGTAGCCCGAGAGCGAAATGCCGCGCTCGATCGCGAGCAGCGCGCCCATCTTTCGCTGGGCGAGCTTGCAGATGTAGGTGGTGAGCAGTTCGGGCGTGATGCGTCCATGGAAGTTCATGTAACGGTTGCGGTCCTGGAACAGAAGCGAACCGATCGTTGCGAGAATGCGCCGGATCTCGGGTTGGAAAATGACGACGCTGGACAGCGCGAAATAGAGCAGCAGACCCTTCACGATGCGCGAGAGGACATCGAAGTGGAACAGGTAGGTAAAGGCGATCAGCGCGGCAAACAGCATTCCGCCGCCAGTAAGCACCTGGCCGAAACGCGATCCCTTGGCCGCCCGCAACACCCAGTAGAACACCAGGTAGAGGATGAAAATCTGTATGACGTCGTTCAGGAGCGCCATGTCGAAGGTTATGCCGGCGTATGTCATGCGAGCACCTCCTGTTCTGTCGTGGGCGCATCCACGGCCTGCGGCGGGCATTGCTCGGCGGCGGCGAGCGCGTTTACCACGGCCAGCGCCTGAACGGTCTCGCGGACATCGTGCACACGCACGACGGACGTGCCCGCCATCGCGCACCATACGGCCGCCCCCACGCTGCCGCCCAGGTTCTTGCCCGTACATTTTTCGCCCGTGAG
>CACYET010000254.1 GCA_902773515.1 uncultured Eubacteriales bacterium
TCCTCCGCCAACGTGGTGGTGCGCAAGGTTGGCGAATGGAAGGATCCCGCCTATCCGATCCCGGACCACATGACGATTGGCGAGAAGCTCGGCATCTTCGACTTCCCGCGCGGCGTGAAGCTCACGGGTACGGGCTTCCCCATCATCCTCGGCCAAGGCGCCAAGCTCCAGCGCGCGCTCATCCAGTACATGCTGGACGTTCACTGCCGCGAGCAGGGCTACACCGAAATGCTGCCGCCCTTCGTCGTGAATTCCGACTCCATGACCGGCACCGGGCAGCTCCCGAAGTTCGCCGAGGACCTCTACCACTGCCAGATCGACGACTTCTGGCTGATCCCCACCGCCGAGGTGCCCGTCACCAACTACTACCGCGACGACGTCTTCGACGGCGTGAAGCTGCCGAAGATCACGCCGGAAAGCCCCGTGAAGCTCACGGCCTACACGCCCTGCTTCCGCCGCGAAGCGGGCTCGGCCGGCAAGATGACGCGCGGCATGCTGCGTGTCCACCAGTTCGACAAGGTGGAGATGGTGAACTTCGTCCATCCGTCCTCCTCTTTCCAGCAGCTCGAGATCCTCGTGAAGGAAGCCGAGGCCATTCTCACGGGCCTGGGACTCCACTTCCGCGTGCTCCAGCTCTGCTCGGGCGACATGGGCTTCTCGGCGGCGAAGTGCTACGACCTGGAGCTCTGGGCGCCGGGTGAGCAGCAATGGCTGGAGGTTTCGTCCTGCTCCTGCTTCACGGACTACCAGGCCCGCCGCCTGAACTGCCGCTTCAAGGACGCCGACGGCAAGACGAAGCTCGTCCATACGCTCAACGGTTCGGGCGTCGCGCTGCCGCGGTTGATGGTCGCGTTGCTCGAACAGCATCTGCAGGCCGACGGCTCCGTGCTGCTGCCCGAAGCCATCCGTCCGTACTTCGGCGGCGATCTGGACGCAAACGCCCCGCTATGTGACGGTCCTGCCGGAAGGGCTGCGCGCCGCCTTCCGCTCCTACGTGCGGCAGGCGCAGGGCCTGGGCGACCTCGGCGAACAGGTCGCCGCGCAGACAGAAGAAAAGAACAAGCCTGTTCAGCTGCTGGGTGGTACCACAGCCGCCGCAACCCCGCCGCCCACCGCTACGCCCGCACCTAGCGCATCCCCAATTGCCGCCAAGCCCCCGGCACCGCCGGAGGCGCCGCGTGCGCCGTTTGCCTCGCCAGCCGACAACAAGGGCGTGAAGGTGGTCAACACGTCCAGCGCCGACTGGTGCGTGCTGATGCGCAGCACGCCCATCCAGACGCTTGACGAGAAGCCGCTGGGCACGGCGTCGGGCGGACGCTTCTTCGTGATCGAGCGCCGTGCCCGCTCCGGCGGCGGCAAGGTGTTCATCGGAAACTTCACGCCCAAGCGCCTCTCGCAGCCCGTGCAGATCGACAGCCGCCATGCGCTGAGCCTAAGCGGCTCGCCCGACGATCTTTCGACCGCCCAGCTCCATGCCCTGAAGATGTATTACCAGTTGCGTGGCGAGGCCATCGACTATCTCGACGAGGTGCGCCGCACGAAAGGCGACTGCGCGAGCCCCATCTACAAGAAACTCGTCGAGGCCGAGCGCATCCGCGACTTCCGCGACAAGGAGCTGAAGCAGATGAGCGGACTCAAGGGCGACCAGCGGGCCGTGGAGCTGGAGGAGCTGGAGAAGCTCAAGCGTAAGGCCGCCGATCTCCGCGCCCAGCACGAGAGCTGGAAGCGTGCGCACGCGGCGCAGATCGCCGACCCCACGCGAGACCCGCATTATCAGGTACTGGTGCGCGAATATCGCCGCTACGCCGGCGACCTGCCGGCTGGTCTGGCCGTGGAGTAGATGCGTCATGCGCAGACCCGAAATACTGGCACCGGCCGGTTCCATGACGGCCCTGCAGGCCGCGCTCGATGCCGGTGCCGATGCCGTCTATCTGGGGCTTGACGCCTTCAACATGCGCGCCCGCGCCTCCGCCAACTTCACGCGCGACGAACTGCCCGAGGCCGCACGCCGCTGTCGCGCCAAGGGCGTGAAGCTGTATCTCACGCTCAATTCCATCGTCTTCGAGGACGAACTGGCCGCCGTAGAGGACATGATCCGGTTCGTCCAGCCGCATGTGGACGCGCTCATCGTCTCGGACTGGGGCGTGATCGCGCTTTGCCGCCGCCATGGCCTCCCCTTCCACGTCTCCACGCAGATGAGCTGTTCCAATTCCGCCGCCGCGCGATTCCTGAAGGAACAAGGCGCGTCGCGCATCGTGCTGGCGCGCGAATGCACGCTCAAGGAGGTGGCGCGGATCGTCCGAGAGGCGGATATCGAAATCGAGACGTTCGTCCATGGCGCGCAATGCGTCGCCGAATCGGGTCGCTGTCTCCTGTCGCACGACGCCTACGGCTGCAGCGCGAACCGTGGCGAATGCCATCAGCCCTGCCGCCGGAGGTTCCTCGTCAAGGCGATCGACCGCTTTACCGACGCGGACGGCAATCCCCTGCACGATGCCGATGCCGCGTTTGAGGTGACGCCGCACACGGTGCTGTCCGCCAAGGACCTTTGCTCGCTGCCGTTCATCGACCAGCTCATGGCCGCCGGCATCGCGTCGTTCAAGATCGAAGGGCGCGCACGCAATCCCGAATACGTGAAGACGGTCGTCTCCGCCTATCGCACCGCCGTGGACGCCGTGCTTTCGGGCACCTTCACGCCGGAGCTGGCCGCGCGTCTCGTCGAAGAGACCAAGACCGTCTTCCACCGCGAATTCGCGAGCGGACTCTTCTACGGGCGCCCCGGCGCGGACCAGTTCACCGACACGGAGGACTCCGTCGCCACGACCGTCAAGCGGCATGTCGGGCGCGTGATCGACTATTTCCTCAAGGCGAAAATCGCGCAGGTGAAAATCGAAGACCGCCCCTTGCGCGTAGGCGACCGCGTGCAGGTGCATGGTCCCACCACGGGCGTGCAGGAGTTCACGATCGAATCGCTCCGGCG
>CACYET010000255.1 GCA_902773515.1 uncultured Eubacteriales bacterium
TCCATCGAGAAGATCGCCACCGAGGATATGCGGAAGATTTACGAGATGGCAAGAGGATAAGCGGCAGCTGCGCCGTAAGAAAATACGAACAATCGTCTGAACTCCCGGAGCCTCATCAAGACAGACTATGGACAGCTGGCTTTCGCCTGACGGATGGCTGAACAGACTGGTTACGACCGTGAGCGACGCACTATGGGCATACCTGCTGATAGGTGTGCTCATTGGTTGTGCGGTGTGGTTCACGTGGCGCAGCCGTTTTGTACAGTTCCGGATGCTGGGCGAGATGATCCGGTTGCTGGGCGAGTCGGCCAACAAGCACGACGGCGAGCGCCACATCTCGTCGTTCCAGGCGTTTGCCGTAGGCGTTGCCACACGTGTGGGCACAGGCAACCTGGCAGGAGTGGGCACGGCCATCGCCATTGGCGGTCCGGGCTCTGTGTTCTGGATGTGGCTCATCGCGCTGCTGGGCTCGGCTACCGCCTTCGTGGAGAGCACGCTGGCACAGCTGTTCAAGATCAGGGCGAAGGAATCTTTTTTGGGCGGTCCTGCCTATTATATCCAGCAAGGCCTGCGGCTGCCGTGGATGGCGCGCCTGTTTGCGGTACTCATCACAATGACGTTCGGCCTCTCGTACAACTCCATTCAGAGCAACACCATCTGCGGGGCTATGGACAAGGCGTTCGGGTTCTCGCCCACATGGGTGGGCGTCGTGCTGGTGGTGCTGTCGCTGGGCATCATCTTTGGCGGCATCCATCGCATCGCCCGCGTGAGCAGCGTGCTCGTGCCCCTCATGGCCATCGGCTATCTGCTGGTAGCCTTATACGTGGTGCTGATGAACATCAGGATGATTCCCGACGTGTTCCGTCTGATCATCGAGGACGCATTCGGAGTGACGCAGGTGGCTGGAGGCGGCATTGGCGCCACAATGATGAACGGCATCAAGCGCGGTCTGTTCTCCAACGAGGCTGGCGAGGGCTCGGCGCCTAACGTGGCAGCTACGGCCTCGACGTCGCACCCTGTGAAGCAGGGACTGATACAGGCGCTGGGCGTGTTTATCGACACGCTGGTGGTCTGCTCGTGTACCGCCTTCGTCATCCTGTTCAGCGGCATTGACACGACCTCAGGCCTCAACGGAATAACCCTAACACAAACCGCCCTGCAAGCCGAGATAGGAGCCAGCGGACCGGTGTTCATCGCCATAGCGATATTCCTCTTCGCCTTCTCGAGCATCATCGGGAATTATTATTACGGTGAGGCGAACGTGCGCTTCCTGACCCGCTCGCCCCGGGTGATGTTCGTCTACCGGCTGCTCTCCGGCGGACTGGTGGTGATGTTCGGCGCTATGGCCAGCCTCGACGTGGTCTGGTCGATTGGCGATCTGTGTATGGCGATGCTTACGTTCTGCAATCTTGTCGCCATCATCATGCTGGGGAAATATGCCTTCCGGCTGCTGGACGACTATCGCGCGCAGAAACGGAAAGGCATTGCCAGCCCCGAGTTCCACCGCAGCCAGATGCAGGAGCTGGAACTGGAGTGCTGGGAGTAAGGAAAAGGGATAGGTGGTGATAGGAGAACTGACAAAAACAGAAAGGAGTTTACGCGCTTTCGTAAACTCCTTCTTTTATTATCTATGTATCATACCGTCCAGTCGTCGAACGTCTTGCTGACGGCGAGCAGATCGCCCTGACGCCGACGGAGTATGAGATCCTGTGCTTTCTGATGCGCCACGCGGGCGAGGTCTTTCCACCGAAAGAGCTCTACCGCCGCGTTTGGAACGGCGAGCCCTACGGCGCGGAAAACACCGTCTCCGTCCACATCCGCCATCTGCGCGAAAAGCTCGAAATAAACCCCGCCGAGCCGCGCTTTATCAAGGCCGTCTGGGGCCGAGGCTATAAGTTTGAAAAGCCGGAAAGGAGCGGGACATGAAAAAACTCAAACGAAGCACACTTTGCAAGACCCTCGCGGTCATCTTGTTTCTCGCGCTGTGCCTCAGCTTTGCCGCCGGCGCGCTCAGCGTCGGGATGCTCTACTCTGCGGGCTATTACAGCCGCGGCACGGAGGCGGCGCGGGAGCTGCTCGCGGAAAACCTCTGCCAAAACGAGGCCTGGCTGATCGCAGACCGCCTGCTCCCCATCAACGACGACGGAGAACCGAACGCCTATCTCGCCACCGACGACAATTACCGCTATGAGATTTTTGACAGCAGCGGCACGCTCCGGTTTTCGACATACGCCGGCGAGGAGACGCTCAGCACGGTCACCGTCCCGGGCAGCAACTGGTATCCCTATTCTGCTTTCCCGGAGGGCGAGCTGTGGGGCGAGGAAGATGCCGCATCGGACGGAGAAAACGCGAACGCCGAAATCTCCGAGCCGCTGCCCACGCCGCTGCCCGCGGGGGTCACCCCTGTGCCAGTGCCGACGGAGAGCGCGGCCGATGATGCCGCACTGCAGAAGACGGAAGAAACGCAGACGGATATACAGCCCGCCAAGCCGATCCTGGCCTTGACGCCCGCCCCTGTGCCAACGCCGCGGAGCATCGAGACGTGGACGAGCTCCGGCGATATCTACTCGCGCGGGCGGACGGTGAACTTCACCGTTACCTGCTATCTGCTGCGCGACATGAAGGCGCGGGACAACGCCGCTTTCCAGGTGCGCTGCTTCGATTTCGCCTCGGCCGGCGACCGCGCGCTCATCGGCGCGGCGGTGGGAAGCTTTCTGCTTGCGCTGGCGCTCTTCGTCTTTTTGATGGGGGCGGCCGGACACCGTAAAGACACAAATGAGATCAAAGCGCGCTTTACCGAAAAGATCCCCTTTGATCTTTTCACGGCGGCCATCGGCGCTGCCGGGGCCGGTGTCCTGTATCTGTTGATCGAAATCCTTGATCATCTCAACCGTATGTTCGCCCTTCGCCTGACGGCCGCCGCGCTGCTGTTTTGTGCCGCCGTGCTGCTGGCGCTGTGGTGGTGCATGAGCCTCGCC
>CACYET010000256.1 GCA_902773515.1 uncultured Eubacteriales bacterium
TTCGCGCAATGTTAATTTATTATATAATCAGGCAAAAGCAAAACGCCAAGGAGGTTTCGCCCATGAAGAAGCTGCGCCTTTTCGCCGCGCTGGCCCTCGCGCTGGCGCTGCTCACCGGCCTATGTGTTGCTCAGGCCGCGCAGGCCTACTACGACTACGGCAACACCTACGACTACCTGATCGGCGCGATGGAGGTCGTCAACTGCCAGAGCTGGACGTCCCTGCGCTCCTATCCCGACACCGACGCGCCGCGGCTGATGCGCGTGCCGCTGGGCGCGGTGGTGACGAACTGCTACTATCAGGACGAGAAGTACACCTACTGCGAGTACAATGGCGTGGGCGGCTACATCCTGAACAACAACCTGTCGTTCATCTACGGCCCCTACGGCTACGAGTACAGCGTGGACGACTACATGGGCAACTGCCAGATCGTGAACTGCGCCAGCTACGCCGTGCTGCGCGACTATCCCAGCACGAGCGCCAACCAGCTGGTGCGCGTGCCGCTGGGCGAGATCGTGACCAACGTGTTCTACCAGGACGAGCGCTTCTGCTACTGCATCTACAACGGCGTGGAGGGCTACATCCTGCGCAACAATCTGTCCTGGGTCTCCGGCGGCTCGGAGGCGCAGACCTACGACTCCACCTGGATCGGCGACGCCTGGATCGTGAACTGCGGCAGCTGGGCCTCGCTGCGCGAGCTGCCCGACACCTCGTCCTACCGCCTGGCGAAGGTGCCCCTGGGCGAGAAGGTGACCAATTGCTATTACGTGAACGACCGCTTTGCCTGCTGCACCTGGAACGGCATGACGGGGTATATCCTCGTGGAAAACCTGGGGTGGTAGCGCGCAAAGTGAGGAGTGAGGAGTGAGGAGTGGACAGCACCTTGCTCCTCGCTTTTTGCAGCGTGGCCGGGCGGACACGGGGGCAGATTATGCGCCGCCCCTGCCGAACGATTGTCGACGCCATCCTGCGGATGTCGCCGACCCGGAAAACGTTCCGTTTTCCTAATCGTGCACAAGCCAAAAAAATCCTTCGCTTCGCTCAGTATGACATCTTTGCGGTTTCCGCGAGCCTGTCATCCTGAGCGAAGCGAAGGATCTTTTTACATTCCAACACTCTCCACTCTCAACTCTAAACTCTCATCTCTCATCTCTAAACTCTCCCTACGGTATCTGCTCAAAGTCCCCCAGCCCGCGGAACACGCGGGTGAGCGCGAAGCGCGCCTTCTCCCGCAGGCCCATCGCGCCGCAGAAGCCCACGTAGGCCCGCAGGCCGTTCTCGATGTCGGCGCGGGTCAGCGGCTTCTTGCCGTAGCTGGCCCCGGTCACGGCGCGGACAAACGCGGCGTACTCGGGGTTCTTGAACTGCGCGGACGCCCGCACCGCAAACGCCTCCGGCGTCTCGGCGTTCACCGGCGTCTGTCCCATGTGCGCGAGCGCCGTCAGGTTGGCGCGGTACACGATCAGCGCGGCCTTGCGCACGGTCTTGGCCTCCCCGGCCAGGATCGCCGGGTTCGACTTCCTCAGCCGCGCGCGCACCCACAGCGCCGCCAGCGCGAGCAGCGCGAGCAGCAGCAGGATCGCCAGCAGCCACGCCGTCCAACTGCTTTTCTTCCGTGGCTCGTCCTGGTCCTCCGGCTCCGGCTCGGGCAGCTCGCCGTCGTCCGGCTCGGGGCTGGGCTCGTCCTCCGGGCCCTCGGGCTCGGGGCTCGGCGTGGGCGCGTCGCCCTGGCCGCCGCCCTCGGGTTCGGGGCTCGGCGTGGGCTCTCCCCCGTCGAAGTCGCCGTCGCTGGGGCCCATCGACGCGTTGCCATCCCGGTCGCCGCCGCCGGACGCGTCGCCTTCGGGCAGGCCCATGCGCCCCGTCGCGCCGCCGGTGGCGTCGAACGGGATCCAGCCGACGCCCCGGAAGTAGACCTCGGCCCAGGCGTGCGCGTTCTCGCCGGTCAATACCTGATCGCCCGGCCGCGCCAGATAGCCCTCCACATACCGCGTGGGCAGCCCCGCGATGCGCCCCATCACGGCCATGGCCGAGGCGTAGTAGCTGCAATAGCCCTCCCGGCTGTCCAGCAGGAAGTACGACACGAAGTCGCGCCCCTGCGGCGGATAGGCCGTGTCCAGCGTGTAGCGCATTTCCCGGCGCAGGTAGTCCATGATGGCCACGGCCCGGTCGTAGGGGTTGTCCAGGTCGCCGGTCAGCTCCATCGTCAGCGCGTACACGCCGCCCTCGACGCCCTCCGGCAGGCGGGTGTGATGGCTCAGCGCGTCCTGCCAGCCGTCGTCGCTCGCGCGCTCGCCCCTCGCGACGGCCTCGCGCAGCGCGTCCCCGGGCACGGGCAGCAGCGCCCGCAGGCTGTAGGCGTCCCCGGCCTGCACCTGCCGCGACAGGAACATCTCGCCCGCCGTGTTGTAGTAGACGGCGGTGGACAGGTCCATGTCGAAGTGGGTCAGCCGCCCCGGCACGAACAGCGTGCTGGTGCCCTCGTCCAGCATCTCCACGGACACCTCCGTCTCCACCATCGCGTCCCTCCCGGCGGGATAGTCGGGGTTGAACACGCGGTCGCGGATCGAGGCGTGGGTCAAATCATAGTACAGGTAGCGGTTCTTCGGCGCGGCGTCCACCCACGAATAGCCGGTGTACTCGGTGCGGATCGCGCCGCGCAGCAGCACCTGCGCGTCCGTCTCGACGCGCATCACGGGGTCGGCGTGCGGGTCGGCGGGGCCGCCCAGCATGGCCACCACGCTGTCCTCCACCTCGCCAGCGTGGTCGTAGCCCTCTTGGTGGATGGCGAAGGCGAGGCGCTCCTCGGTGAAGTTGAAGTACTGCTCGAACACGGCCCGCACGCGGTTCGCGGCCTCCTCCAGCGGCGGCCAGGTCACGCGCCGCGCGGGCAGGAGCGCCAGCGCCAGCGCCACGGCCAGCGCCGCGGGAAGCAGCACGCGCAGCGCCGCGGC
>CACYET010000257.1 GCA_902773515.1 uncultured Eubacteriales bacterium
GCCATGCAGATGTGGCTGCCTTATGATCTGGAAGATGTTGAACTGACAGACGAAGATAAGGAAGCAGGCTTCATCGGTTACTTTGAGACTGCGGAAGACGCTGAAGACAAGGCTGCCGTTTCTGTGGTTTATGTTGACATGAGTGGAATGGATCTTTCCGAGTATGCTGAGCAGCTTGCAGAAACAGATGGCGTCAGCGAGATCGAGCCGGGATATGTGAATGGTCTTCCCTGCGTGAGCTATGAGATCAAGGATCAGGACAGCGGAACGGTTGCATTTATGACGGAAGCGGGTTATGCGCTGGAGGTTACCTGCTCACCGATCTCGAGTGATAAGGCAAAGGCAATGACTGCATTTATTTTGTGCTCCATCATGCCGGAAGAGGAAGCTGAGACGGAAGCGTAAAAAATGGACAAGAGGGAACCAGCGAGGAGTAATTCTTTGTCGGTTCTTTTTTTGTGAAGGCGCTAACACAGGAAACAGTGGCGCAAGCTTGCCTGCGAGTGGATAGTGGTATATAACGGATATGCATAATTGTTGAGCTGGAAATGGAGATGGAACAATACCTGGTGCAGGACGTGCTTTCCACCCTGATGCGTCATGAACTGAAAGTGTATTACCAGCCAAAGTTTGATGCGACAACCAATCATCTGAAATCTGCGGAGGCCCTGGTCAGGTGGGTGAAGGAAGACGGTAGCATCGTTCTGCCGGAACAGTTTCTGCCTGTCATGGAGCAGACGGATGTAATCACGATCCTGGACTGGTACATGGTGGAGAAGGTCTGCGCCTTCCTGGAGCAGCTGCAGGCGGACGGCATCACCCCGCGCCCCGTGTCCATCAACTTCTCCCGCTGGCACCTGCACGAGGAGGACATGCCGCGTCGGCTGGCCGGCGTCGTGGACGCCCATCACCTGAGCCGCAGCCTCATCGTCGTGGAGATCACCGAGTCCGCGATGATCAACGAGGAGGAGCGCATGCGCGAGATGGTCGCGGAGCTCCACGAGCAGGGCTTCGAGTTCTCCATCGACGACTTTGGCAGCGGGCTCTCGTCGCTGAGCATGGTGGCCGACACGCTGCCCGACGAGATCAAGATCGACCGCTCGCTGCTTCGGAAAAACTGCGAGGACGAGCGCGAGCGCATCATCCTCGAGAGCATCTTCCTGTTCGCCAACCGCCTGAACATGCGCACCGTGGCCGAGGGCGTGGAGACCAAGGAGCAGCTGGGCTTCCTGCGCACCTGCAACTGTAACCTGATCCAGGGCTTCTACTTCGACAAGCCCATGCCGGCCGAGGGGTATCGCCAACGCCTGATCAACCGCGACATCGTCGTCGAGGGGGAGGACATCCTCCAGATCCAGTCGGAGACCGCCGCGGTGCAGCTGCTGCTTCAGGCGGTGTGCATGCGCTACCCGCTGATCATCTACGGCAACCTGACGCGCAACAGCTTCTACATGATGACCTACGATAACTTCACGTCCCGCGGCTGCCCGTCCACCGGCAGCGTGGACGACCTGATTGCCCACGGCGCGATGTCGATGCATCCGGAGGACCGGGAGCTCTGGCGCGGCACCTTCTGCCGCGAGAACCAGCTGAAGCTGCACGGCGAGGGCGCGCGGGAGATCCACCTGATCTCGCGGCAGATCGGCGACGACGGCGTCTACCGCCGGGTGGAGACCAGCAACTACTTCGTCAAGAGCCCGGCCTCCGAGGACGTGCTCGTGATCAGCCTCTGCAACAACCTGGAGGGATAGCCGCGCGGAGCGGCGGGTCAGTACAGGTTGTGGAACACCCAGGCGGGCGCGAGGCCGTCGCAGTCGGGGCACAGCCCGGACGAGGCGTTGGCGCAGTCGTCGCACAGCGGCGCGCCGCAGTCGTTGCAGGCGCGAAACGCGCGGGAATCGGCGATCTTGTGGCAGCTACGACATTCGGTCATCGGCATGGATAGGACCTCCTTCGCGCATAGCATTCGCATCAGCGGCGGATGCTATGCGCGTTTTGCGCCCAAAAGCCGCCCCTCACTCCGCGATCTCCCTGACGGCGGCGAGGAAGGCGTCGATCTCCTCAAACGTGTTGGCGTGGCCGACGCTGGCCCGGACCGCGCCGCGGCGCAGCGTGCCCAGGAAGCGATGCGCCCCCGGCGCACAGTGCAGCCCGCCGCGCACGGCGATGTCGCGCCGCGCCAGGGCGTCGGCGACCTGGGCGGAGGTCAGGTCCGCGACGTTGAACGACACGATCCCGGCGCGGTCGGCCTCCCCGGCGGGGCTGTAGAGCGTCGCGCCCGGCAGGGCCGCCAGGCCCTCGTACAGCGCCCGGCACAGCTCGCGCTCGTGCATCATGATCTGCGAGAGGCGCTTCTTCACGTGCGCGCAGCCCGCGCCCAGCCCCGCGATGCCCGGCAGGTTCAGCGTGCCGGACTCGTAGCGCTCGGGCGCTTCCTCCGGCTGGAGCAGGCTGTCGGAGCTGGAGCCGGTGCCGCCCTCGCGCTGGGGGATGAGGCCGACGCCCGGCGCGATGAACAGCCCGCCGATGCCCTGCGGCCCCAGCAGCGACTTGTGGCCGGGGAAGGCGTACAGGTCGCAGCCCAGCGCCTGAACGTCCACCGGCAGCGCGCCCAGCGCCTGCGCGCCGTCGACGAGAAAGCGCACGCCCGCCTCCCGCGCCACCTGTCCGATGGCGGCGACGGGCTGGATGGCCCCGGTGACGTTCGAGGCGTGGGTGCAGACGATCAGCGCCGTGCGCCCGGTGAGCGCCGCGCGCACGTCCCCGGGATCGATAAACCCGTCCGGGCGGGGCGGCAGCAGCGTCAGATCGATGCGCCGCCGCGCCGCCAGCCCCGCCAGCGGGCGGAGCACGGAGTTGTGCTCCAGCTGCGTGGCGATCACGTGGTCGCCCGCGCGCAATGTGCCCT
>CACYET010000258.1 GCA_902773515.1 uncultured Eubacteriales bacterium
CTCGGCGTACACCAGCTGCCAGGGCAGGAAGTTGGACGTGCGCACCTCGCCGCTGGTGCGGATCAGCAGGTCCACGTCCGGAAGACCCGCGGTGTAGAGCTGCTCGCCGAACATCGCCTCGTCGATGGCCTCCGGCTCGATCTCGCCGTCCTTCGCCTTCTGCGCCAGCGCGCGCGCCGCCCGCACGAGCTCCGCGCGCCCGCCGTAGTTCACGGCGATGTTCAGCTTGAGCCCTGTGTTGTCCTTCGTGCGCGTCATGGCGTTCACGAGCGCGTCGCGCTGGGGCTGGGGCATGCCGTCCACGTCGCCGAGGATCGTGATCTTCACGTGCTTGGCGTCCAGCTCGTCGATCTCGCTGGTGAAGTACCTGAGCAGCAGCCCCATCAGCGCGGAGACCTCCTCCTTCGACCGGGACCAGTTCTCGGTGGAGAAGGCGTAGAGGCTCAGCGCCTCGATGCCCCAGTCGTCGCTGGCACGGATGATGTCGCGCAGGGCCTCGGTGCCCGCCGCGTGTCCGGCGGAGCGCGGCACGCCGCGATTGACGGCCCAACGCCCGTTGCCGTCCATGATGATGGCCACGTGGCGCGGCAGCTTGCTGGGGGGCAGCAGTTGCGTGGGCCCGGAATCGGAGACGGGCGTCACCGTGATGTATTTGGGCTTGGGCCGGAACACGTCGTTGAGCATCCGGCTGAGCTTGTCGAAGAACATGGACAGCCCTCCTTTGGGTGGGGATTGGACGAATTCATTGTAGGGGCGGCGTTTCGCCGCCCGCCGGGTACAACCGATGCGATGTGTACGGGGCGGGCGCCGCAACGGCGCCCCTACAGATGTCGTCTTGCCGCAAGCAATCTTGTGTCAGACGCTCATGATCTCCTTTTCCTTGTCCGCGCCGATCTTGTCCAGCTCCTCGATGTGCTTGTCCGTGACCTTCTGCAGGTCCTTCTCGGCGATCTTCTGGTCGTCCTCGGTGATCTGGGAATCCTTCTTCATCTTCTTGACGGTCTCCATGGCGTCGCGGCGGATGTTGCGCACGGCCACCTTGCCCTCGTCCACCATCTTCTTCACCTGCTTGCACAGCTCCTTGCGGCGCTCGCCGGTCAGCTCCGGCACCAGCAGGCGGACGACCTTGCCGTCGTTGGAGGGGTTGATGCCCAGGTCGGATTTCTGGATGGCCTTTTCGATGGGCCCGATCATCTTCGGCTCCCAGGGCGCGATCACCAGCAGGCGCGGCTCCGGCGAGGAGATGTTGCCCACCTGGTTCAGCGCGGTGGGGGTGCCGTAGTAGTCCACGGTGATCTTGTCCAGCAGCTTGGGGTTGGCGCGACCGGCGCGCAGGCTGCCCAGGTCGTTCTGCACGGTGGCGATGGTCTTGTCCATCTTGCCGCCGGCGTTTTTGATGGTCTCCTTGTACATACTCTCAACCTCCGCAATCATGGGGCGCGTAACGCGCCGTTATTTCCTGCTTAATATTGTAGCGTAAACGCGGGGAAATGGCAAGTATAAATTTCGGGGCGACGGCTTGTGTTTTCGCCCGGCCGATGCTATAATCCAAAGGGAACACAGCGAAACGGAGTTGATTTACTTGAGAAAGTGGGCGCTCGCGCTGCTGCTGGCGCTCTGCGCGCTTATGATGTCGGGGGCGATCGCGGAGGCGGGCCTCGAGCCCGACCCCACGCTGGCGCCGCCGCAGGCCCTTCGCACCGCGCGCATCCGCGCGGCGGGAGACCTGATGGTGCACAAGAAGCAGCTGCAAATCGCCAAACAGGCCGACGGCAGCTACGACTTCCACCCCCAGTACGCGCTGATCGCGGACGCGCTCTCGAACGCCGACTACACCATCGCCAACCTGGAGACCACGATCGGCCAGTACGAGAACCGGCCCTACTCCGGCTATCCGATGTTCAACACGCCCGAGAGCCTGCTCGACGCGATCAAGGACGCGGGCGTGGACTTCCTGACCCTCGCCAACAACCACATGCTGGATCGCTACTTCGAGGGCATGATCAAGACCGTGGACAACGTCGAGGCCCGGGGCTTCGACTTCGGCGGCGCGAACCGCACGCCCGAAGAGAAGGAGAAGCCGAACATCGTCGAGGTCAACGGCATAAAAATCGGCTTCCTCTGCTACACCCAGATGACCAACGGCATGGAGGACTGGTGCAACCGCGCCGTGAAGGAGTACGGCGTGAACTACCTGCGCAAGGCGAACCTGCGCGAGGAGGTGGCCGCGTTGCGCGAGGCCGGGGCGGAGGTGGTGATCGCCATCCCGCACTGGGGCGAGGAGTACGAGCGCAAGCCGCAGGCCTACGTGGTGAACTGGGCGCAGAAGATGGTCGCCGCGGGCGTGGACGTGGTGCTGGGCAGCCACCCGCACATGGCGCAGCCGGTGTGCTTTGTGGAGGCCAAAGCCGAGAACGGCGAGACGCGCCGCGGCCTGGTGGCCTACAGCCTCGGCAACTTCATCGACAACATGCTCAAGCGCTACACCGATTCCGGCCTGCTGCTGGAGTTCACGCTCCGGGAGCGGCAGGACGGCGCGTTCGACGTGACGGACGTCGGCTGCGTGCCGATCTACTGCTGGAAGCAATCCGACAACATCCAGGCGGTGTCGTCGCTGAAATACTACGACACCCCGCCGGAGGGGATGGACGACGGCACCTGGCGGCGCATGAAGGACAGCTGCGACGAGCTGGTCTCGCTGCTGGGCGAGGACGTGACGATGCTGGCGGAATAGGCGCCGGAGTGTTTTTCCAAATACAGGAGGACGAAGCTATGAATATCGCCGTTGCCGGAACGGGCTACGTGGGGCTCTCGCTGGCGGTGCTGCTGGCGCAGCACAACCACGTGACGGCCGTGGACATCCTGCCGGAGAAGGTGGACACGGACTACGTGATCATCGCGACGCCGACGAACTACGACCCCCAGCGCGACTTCTTTGACTGCTCCGCCGTAGAGAGCGTGATCGAGCTGGCGCTGGCGGCGTCGGAGCGTTCGATTTTGGTGATCAAGTCCACCGTGCCCGTGGGCTTCACGGCGCGCATGCGCGAGAAGTATGACACGGACCGCATCCTGTTCAGCCCGGAGTTTTTGCGCGAGTCGAAGGCGCTGTACGACAACCTGTACCCCTCGCGGGTGATCGTCTCCTGCGACGACGCCTGCCGCCCCGCGGCGCGGCGCTTCGCGGACCTGCTGATCGAGGGGGCCGAGAAGAAGGACGCGCCGGTATTGCTGATGGGCTTTACCGAGGCCGAAGCCGTCAAGCTGTTCGCGAACACCTACCTGGCCCTGCGCGTCAGCTACTTCAACGAGCTGGACACCTACGCCGAGATGAAGGGGCTGGACCCCCGCGCGATCATCGAGGGCGTCTGCCTCGACCCGCGCATCGGCGGCCACTACAACAACCCGTCGTTCGGCTACGGCGGCTACTGCCTGCCCAAGGACACCAAGCAGCTGTTGGCGAACTACCGCGACGTGCCGGAAAACCTGATCGGCGCGATCGTGGAGAGCAACCGCACCCGCAAGGACTTCATCGCCGACCGCGTGCTGGCCATGGCGGGCTACTACACCGCCTCGAGCCCGTGGAGCGCGGCGAAGGAGCATCCGCCGGTGATTGGCGTCTACCGACTGGCGATGAAGGTCGGCAGCGACAACTTCCGCCAGTCGTCGATTCAGGGCGTGATGAAGCGCATCAAGGCCAAGGGCGCCACGGTGATCATCTACGAGCCCACGCTGAAGGACGGGACCACCTTCTTCGGCTCCCGGG
>CACYET010000259.1 GCA_902773515.1 uncultured Eubacteriales bacterium
GTCGGCGGCGGGAAGCTGCCCCGGGGCTTTGGCGTGCTGCTGGGCGTGTGCGCGGGGATCCTCGTGCTGGGCCTCCTGCTGCAAGCCCTGATGCCAGGCGGCTTCCAGCTGACCACGATCGAGGACACCGCCGAGCGGCCCGTGGCGGCCCGCGTGTCCGAGATCCACGGCGACGGTCCCATCCGCCTCAACGAGGTGATGTCGGCCAACGGCGGCGTGCTGGTGGACGCGCAGGGCAACACGCCGGACTGGGCCGAGGTGGCGAACATCGGCAACCGCCCGGTGAACCTGCGCGGCTATGTGCTGGCCAAGAGCGCCAAGGCCGGAAACGTGTTCGTGTTCCCGGACATGATCTTGCAGCCGAACGAGTGCGCCGTCGTCTTTTGCGACAGCACGCTGGCGGACGAGCCGGGCGGCGAGATGCATGCCCCGTTCCGGCTGTCGTCCTCTGGCGACGTGCTGATGCTGTTCAACGACGCCGACGTGGCCGTGGACACGCTGAACGTGCCCGCGCTGGGCGAAAACCAGGCCTACGTGCGCAAAAGCCGCGATGGCTGGGAGGTCTCCGCCCAGACCACGCCCGGCATGCTGAACACCGATGAAAACTATGCCGCCCTGACCAGCGTGGTTGCGGGCGGGCCGGTGCAGATGGCGGAGATCGTGGCCTCCAACACCCAGTACTGCCCCGACGAGGGCGGCGCGTTCCACGACTACGTGCTGCTGCGCAACACCTCCGGCGAGGCCGTGGACCTCTCCGGCTGGTACCTGTCGGACGACCCGACGCTGACGCGCAAGTGGAAGTTCCCCGAGGGCGCGTCCATCGCCGCGGGCGGCACGCTGGCGGTGCACTGCTCCGGCATGAACCGGCTGGAGAACCCGCAGCACTTGCACACGAACTTCCGCCTGTCCAGCGAGGGCGAGACCGTGACGCTCTCGAACGCCGCCGGGCAGCCCGTCGACATCGCGACCTACGACCTGCTCAAGACCGACGCCGCCTATCTGCGCGGCGCGGACGGCAGCTGGAGCGTCGGCACGCCGACGGGCGGACAGTAAAAGCCTTCCCCTTTAGGGGAAGGTGGATTGCCGCGTAGCGGCAAGACGGATGAGGTCGTTCTTCCAGGAGCACTTCGATTTGATAGATGCACTGTTTCGGAAACGACCTCTTCCGACTTCGCTTCGCTCAGCCACCTTCCCCTGAAGGGGAAGGCTTTTAACTATACAGTTTCTCTATCTTTGAGGTAGATATTTATGAAACAATACACCATCCCCAAAGCATCCGTTCCGCTTCCAACCCTCGTCGACGCGATCTTCGACCCCGACGAGGAGCCCTTCTGTGCGGGGGAATGCGCACCCATCGACACCTATCCCTGGGGCGGGGACTATCGGCCCGAGGCGCGCGCCCACCTGTCGTGGGACGACGCCGGGCTCAACGTCCTCCTGTGCGCCCGCGAGGCGACCGTCTCCGGGGCCGTCACGGCCTTCAACGGCGACGTGTGGACGGACAGCTGCCTCGAGTTCTTCTTCCGCCCCTTCGACGACGACGCGCGCTACGTGAACATCGAGGTCAACGCGGCGGGCGCGGCGCTGGTCGGCATCGGGACCGGCCGCGACGACCGGCGACGCCTCGCGTCCTGCCCGCCCGGCATGGGCTTTCGCGCCTCGCGCCACGCGGGCGGCTGGTGGGCCGTCGCCTACGCGGTGCCCTTTGCGCTGATCAGCTCGCTCTATGGCCGCGCCTTCGCGCCGGGCACAGCCTTTGCCGGCAACTTCTACTGCTGCGACGAGACCCTGCACCCCCACTTCGGCTGCTGGAGCCCGATCGCGGCTCCCGCCCCGGACTTCCACCGCCCGGAATGCTTCGGACGCCTCGCCTTCGGGAAATGAGACTCGATGATATAATATGTTTAAATTGGCAAGCAAATTTCAGGAAAGGATTGTTTTGGACGGAAGTTTGGACGTAGAAAAGGGATGAGGAGGATACGCCACTTCTTGACATTTATCAAGTGGCGGTGTATTCATTTTCCCGTGATTCTCCCGATTTTATCGTGTACCGCGTGTACGGCGTGTAATTCGTGTAATCCGTGTAATTCGTGTAATCCGTGTACGGATAGAAAGACATCGTCAATTTAGTTTGATTCCTTTAAACTTATTTTAAGGTTCTTCAGGTATACTATGCCCATACTTGAAAGCAGCACAGCGGTCTGAACCGTTGTCATGACAGGAGGGAAAAGCTATGAAGAAACTATTATCGATTCTGTTGGCGATGATCCTGTTGGCCTCATCCTGCGCCTGCTTCGCGGAGGAATCCGCCGGTTCCGACAAGGAAGCCATCGAGGCGGCGCTGAACCTGGCCAATAATCCGGATCAGGAATGGACATACAATTCCGGCGCGGACGCCTGGGTGCTCTCCGTCGTCATCGCGGTCACCAATCCAGTGATCGAGAATGAGGAAGGCGTGTCGGTGTGCGTGCCCGGCGCGTATGTGAAGGGCATCGATACCGACGGCGACAGCGTTGCGGATGTGACGGCGGAAACCGCGACCGAAGCCGTGAAGGGCAGTCTGGTGATCGACTATGAGGCCGAGATCACCAGCACTAATGGCCAGACCTACACCGCCGCCACCGCCCCCGTGATCCTTAATACCGGCGCGGCGGGCTACGGCAATTCCAGCAACACGACCGCCGCCACGACCTATGCCGCCGAGGGATACATCAACGTGGCCTGCGGTAATCGCGGCAAGCAGGACAGCTATACCAATGAAGCCGGAGAGACTGTGTATACCGGCGACGCGCCGAGCTGCCTCGTCGACCAGAAGGCGGCGACCCGCTATGTGAAGTACAACATCCTGCTGGGCAACCTGCCGGGCAGCGTGGACTACTGG
>CACYET010000260.1 GCA_902773515.1 uncultured Eubacteriales bacterium
ATTGATTTGATTTTGCATATGAAAACAGCCGGATCTTTCGATCCGGCTCAAGTGGAGCATACGAGACTCGAACTCGTGACCTCTACACTGCCAGTGTAGCGCTCTAGCCAACTGAGCTAATGCCCCATGTCTTGACGACAGGAGTTATTATATCACAGCCGAGGCGTTTTGTAAATACCCTTTCGGGAATTTCGCGGGTTAATTTCAAAAGAAGTTAATGGCCTCCCGGCGCGGTCGGCTCCGCGTCCATCTCGCGAAACACGCTCAGCTGGAGGGGGATGGCGACGGCGAAGGTGATCACGTCGGCCACGGCCTGGCTGATCTGCAGTCCAAACAGCCCGAATAGCCGCGGCAGGATCAGCACGGCGGGCACGAAGAAGAGCCCCTGGCGGGCCATGGCGAGGAACGACGCGCGCACGGACTTGCCGATGGTCTGCATCATCATGTTGCACAGCACGATCCACGCGGAGAGGGGGAACGTGAAGCACTGGGCGCGCAGGGCCGTTGCGCCGATGGCGGCCACGTCGGCGTCGCCCTTGCGAAACAGCGCCACCAGCCCGGGCGCGGCGACGAACGCGGCGACGGCGGTGCAGCACAGAAACAGCGTGGCCGTGTGCACGCAGAACCAGAAGGCCTCCTTTACGCGGTCGTAGCGCCTGGCGCCGTAGCAGAAGCCGCAGACCGGCTGGAAGCCCTGGCCGAAGCCGATGACGCAGCTGTTGGCGAACAGCACGATGCGCCCGACGATGCTCATGGCGGCGATGGCGGCGTCGCCGTACACGCCCGCGCCGAGGTTCAGGCAGATGGTGCCGATGCTGTTGAGGCCCTGGCGGCACAGCGAGGGCATGCCGCCGTTGACGATGGCCCTCAGGTAGTGGGGCGTGGGCGTGAAATTGCCAAAGCGCAGGAGCAGGTTGCTGCCTCGGCGCGTGCCCGCCAGCAGCAGGCAAAAGCTGACGAACTGGCTGAAGATCGTGGCCCAGGCCGCGCCCGCGATGCCGAGCTTGAACGTGAAGATCAGCAGCGGGTCCAGCGCGATGTTGAGCACCGCGCCGGTGGTGATGCCGATCATGCTGTAGAACGCGCTGCCCTGGAAGCGCAGCTGGTTGTTCAGCACCAGCGAGGCCATCATCCAGGGCGCGCCGATCAGGATCACGCGCATGTAGTCCACGGCGTAGGGGAGGATCGTCTCGGTGGAGCCGAGGAGGCGCGCCAGCGGCCGGATGAACGCGATGCCCGCCAGCCCCAGCGCCGCCCCGGCGATCAGCGCGCAGAAGAAGCCGGTGGCGGCCATGCGCCCGGCGTCCTCGCCGTTGCCCGCGCCCAGCGCGCGGGAGATGTAGTTGCCCGAGCCGTGACCGAAGAAGAAGCCGCAGGCCTGTATGATAGCCATGACTGAAAAGACCACGCCCACCGCCGCCGTGGCGCTGGTGCCGATCTGGCCCACGAAGAAGGTGTCCGCCATGTTGTAGAAGGCGGTCACCAGCATGCTGATGATCGTGGGGATCGCCAGCCGCGTCACCAGTCCGGGGATGGGCGCGGTGAGCATTTGGGTGTACTTTTCGGCAGCCTTTTGCATGGGATCAATCCTTGCCTTTGATCGAGTGAGGAGTGAGGAGTTAGGAGTGAAATGGCGCCAGGTGGGCGCAAGGACGACTTTCAGCCGTGTTGTCGCCGGGAGTGAACTCTCGGTTCCGATGTATGTCATCCTGAGCGAAGCGAAGGATCTTGAAGGTTGGGAGAAGATTCTTCGCTTCGCTCAGAATGACAGGGATTGGGCTGCTAGAATCACAGTCCTGTGAATTCAAACAAAGTCACCTGGCTGGTCTCCGGGATGTCGTTGAGGCAGCCGGCGAGGCGAAGCTGCTCCACCATCGACTTGGCCACCTTGCGGCGCACCATGTCGTCCTGGCTGATGAAGGGACCGCCCTTGCGGGCCTCCACGAAGCCCTCCGCCGCCGCCGCGCCGATGCCGGGCAGCGAGTTGATGGGCGGCAGGATGTCGCCGTCCGCGTCGAGCGTGAACTCCGTCGCCCGCGAGTGGTAGATGTCGATGGGCTTCAGGTGCACGCCGCGCAGGTTCATCTCCACCAATATCTCAAGGATCGTCTGCTCGTCGTCCTTCGTGGCGGTGCGCTCGGCCTTGTCCATCGCCTTGATCTCGTCGATCATGCCGCGCAGCGCGTCCACGTCGCGGGTGATCATCCGCGTGGCGTCAAAGCTCTCGGCGTTGCGCGCCAGGTAGCAGCAGTAGTAGGCCTGCGGATAGAATATTTTGAAGTAGGCGATGCGCAGCGCCATCACCACGTAGGCCACGGCGTGGCCCTTCGGGAACATGTACTTGATCTTCTTGCAGGTCTCTATGTACCACTCCGGGCCGGAGGCGTTGCGCATGGCGGCCTCCATCTCCGGCGTCAGGCCGCGCCCCTTGCGCACGGCCTCCATCGTCTTGAAGGCCATCGAGGCCTCCACGCCGTTTGCGATCAGCGCGTTCATGATGTCGTCGCGCGTGCAGAAGCATTCCCTGAGAGGGATGCCCTGGCGCACCAGGTCCTGCGCGTTGCCCAGCCACACGTCCGTGCCGTGGCTGAGGCCGGAGATGCGGATCAGCTCCTCCATCGTGCTGGGCCGGGTCTCCTTCAGCATGCCGCGCACGAAGCTCGTGCCGAACTCGGGAACGCCGAGCGTGCCGCTCTCCGCCACGCCCAGCTCTTCCGCCGTCAGCCCGAGCGCCTCCGGGCCGGTGAACAGCGAGAGGATCTTGCCGAACACCTCCGGGTCGTGCAGCGGCACCTTCTGCGGCGGGATGCCGGTGATGTCCTGCAGCTTTCGAAGCATCGTCGGGTCGTCGTGGCCCAGCACGTC
>CACYET010000261.1 GCA_902773515.1 uncultured Eubacteriales bacterium
TTATATATTGGGGCGGGCGGTGGGACCGCGCCCAGCGGCGCAACGCCGCCCCTACAGGGAAACTTCGCTCAGGATGACACGATTGACGCTTGACGCGTCGTTGTCATCCTGAGCGCAGCGAAGGATCTTTTGTTTGCATATGGGCGGGCGGTGGGACCGCGCCCCGCGGCGCATCGCCGCCCCTACAGGGGAAGGCAGCGTTGTTTTCACCGTAGGGACGCCATAATTGGCGTCCGAAAGGCACAGAGGACGCCAATTATGGCGTCCCTACAGCGCTCTCAACTCTCCACTCTCCCCCTCATCCCCGCGCCGAGCAGCGCGAGGATCACGCCCCAGCGCAGGATGCCGCCCCAGAACTCCACCACGCGCAGCTCGCGGGTGCCCACGCGCACCAGCCGCGCCGCGTCGCCGGTCAGGCTCCAGAACACCTTGGTGATCGACGACCAGGCCACGATGTTCTCCGGCACCCACTCCGTAAACACGTACAACGGCTGCGCCGAGAACAGCATCAGCAAATACGTCGCGCCGATCAGCGCGCCGTAGCCCAGCAAGATCTGGAAGATGAGCCCTATCAGCCGCGGGATCAGCGCCTTGAAGTAGCTCTGGCGCAGCGCGCCGCGGAAGCGCTCGATCCATCCCGCCGCCAGCGCGGTCATGCGCCGGAACAGGCCCACGAGTGCGTAGAGCCCCACCACGAGCAGGATCACCCGCGGCAGGATCGTGCGCCGCATGGCCTCCTTCTTCAGGTCGATCATCGTGCCGCCCGGCTGCCACTGGCCTGCGGCGTCCTCGAACAGCTGGGACGCGCCCCCGCTGTTCGAGTTCGGCACTGCCGACAGCATGACGGCGTCCAGCTGGATCTCGCAGGCCCCCGCCGC
Organism: uncultured Eubacteriales bacterium; assembly: GCA_902773515.1. Lineage (GTDB taxonomy): Bacteria > Bacillota > Clostridia > Christensenellales > Aristaeellaceae > UBA2862. Next base: position 879 of record CACYET010000261.1, read on the forward strand.
CAGCAGCGGCACGTAGATGTCATACAGCTCGCCGTCGCCCACGCCCCGCTCGCCCAGCAGGCTCCCGGCGTGGCGCACCGCGCCCACGACGCGAAAATCCACGCCGTTCAGCTTCACGGTCGCGTCCGGCGGCAGCTCCTCGCCGAACAGCTTGAAGGCCAGCTCCTCGTCCAGCATGGCCACCCGCACGCCGTCCTGCAATTCGCTCTCGCCGATGCGCCGCCCCTGCGTGAGAAAGCGCGGGTAGACCTCCAGCCAGCCCTCGCCAATGGCCCAGAGAGCCGCGCTGGCGGAATGGTCCCCCGCCGACACGGTCTCGCTCTGCAACACGCCGCCCACGGCCGTCCAGGCCAGCGCGTCCTTCATGCCCTCGCCCAGCTTTTGGCCTTCCTTCGCGAGTTTGGCGTAGGCCTCGCCCTTCTCGCCGGGCGCGGGGGCGGCGGCGCAGTATTGCAGCGCGTTCGGGGTCTGCAGGAGCATCGCCAGCGCGCCGAGCGCCATCGCCGCGCCCAGGAGCATCAGCACCCGGGGCAGCCTGCGCCTTCGTTCCTTCTTCATGCGCGCCTCCCGCTATTTCAGGTATTCCATCACGGCGTCGCCGTCGCCGATGGCGCGGTCCTCGCCGTAGGCGATCGTGTAGTAGCTGATGTCCTCCTTGATGGAGGTCGTGCCGCCGTACTCGCCCGCCACGCTGACCTCCATCTTGTGGATGCGCAGCGTGTTGCCGCCGAACGCGGCGGTGTTCTGCTCGGTGACGAACACGTAGCGGTCGTCGCCGCTGCCGCGCACGGCGCTGGTGGGCAGAAGGCTGGTGGCCTCGCGGGCGCGGTAGATCAGCGTCATCGGCGTATCCTCCTGCAGCATCGAGAACACGCTGCCGCGCGCCTTGATCAGCTGCTCCGTCAACTGGATGTCGGCGTACTTCTTGCCCTCGGTGTCGGTGCCCACCGCCACGATCTGCGTCTCAATGGCGTCGTAGCTGTCGGGGTTCAGCGCGACGGTCATGCCCTCGGACACGACGCGCGTCAAGTCGGAGGTATCCGCCCGCAGCGTGGGCAGGACGCCCTCCTTCGTGATCGTCAGAAGCGCCTTGCTGCCGTCGTACACGTCGCCCTCCTTCACCTCGACGGAGGCCACGTAGCCGTCGTGCGGCGCGGCGATGGCCCTGGCGCGGTCGTTGAGCGAAACCAGTTTGCGCAGCTGGGCCTCGGCCTCGGCCTTCTTCTCCTGCTGCTCGCGCTGCTCGGTGATGTAGCTCCACACGTCGTCGGGCACGGTGTAGCGGGAGGCGTCGTCCAGCGCGGCCTGCGCGGCCTGCTGCTTGGCGGCGGCCTCGCGCCAGCTGTCGATGATCTGCTTGAGCGCGTCGCTGGCCCCCTCGGGATAGCCCTCGTCCACGCGCTCCAGGCCCTCGCGGCTCAGCTGGGACTCCATGCTCAATTCCAGCGCCACGGCAATGCGGCGGGCGTCGCGCAGCGCGAAGAAGGCGTCAGCGTAGGCCTCGTCCCGCTTGTTCACGCGTATGCCGCGGTTCTTGTTCTCCAGCGTCATCAGCGCCTCGGACGCGCTGTCGTAGGCCTCCTGGACGCTCTTGCGCTGCTGCTCAAAGTTCGCCACCTTCGCCTCCACCAGCACGTCGCCCGCCTTCACGGTGTAGCCCTCGCGGGTGTTCACCTTGACGATGGTCAGCGTGGTTTCGTCGTCGATAGGGAAGGCGATCTCGTCCACCTCCGGGAAGGCGGGCTTGCAGGCGAGCTCCACGCGCTCCTCCAGCTTGCCGCGCTTGGCGGAGGTGAGGCGCACCTTGGGCGTGGTGATCGTGCGCACCGTGCCGGAAAAGAACATGCACAGCGCCACGCAAATGGCCAGGATCACAATGCCCCGTATGGCAAACTTTTTCAGGTTCATATTTATCCCTTTCTTACTTCAGCTCCGTCAGCTGCACGCCCGCGAGGATATCCTTGAGGAAGTACAGGTAGATGAA
>CACYET010000262.1 GCA_902773515.1 uncultured Eubacteriales bacterium
CCTGCACGATCTCGTTGACGTTCGTGACTTTCATGCCGCCCTTTCCGCTCATCGCCTTATGGGCGGACAGCAGCACGCGCAGCCCGGCGGAAGAGATATAGTCCAGCTTGCTGAAATCCAGCGTCAGGCTTTCCGCGCCCTCGAGGGACTTGTTCAGCTCCGCTTCCAGCTCGGGGGCGGTCATGGTGTCCAGCCGGCCCTCCAGGGCGATTTCCAGCGCGCTTCCGTTCTGGTTCTTGGTAATGGTCATTCCTGTTTCCTCCTTACAAATATCTGTACCGGTCCATCTGTTTTTCCGTTTGTTTTCCGGGATACCCGGCTATTATACCCGGGCCTGTCCAACAAATGTCCAGTATATTCCGTTTATCCTTCCCGGTCCGCCATCTTTTCGATATACATCGCGCGGTCCGCCTGGCTCAGGTAGAATTCCGCCTCGCTCTGGATGGACGCGACGCCGCCCGGGCTGGGCACGCACCGGAAGCAGCCGATGCTGACCGATATCTGGTAGTGCTTCCCGGCGATCTCCACGTTCCGGTGGATCTGGTCCCGCACCATGTTGATATAGGTTTCTTCCTTCCGCTTGTCGTAGTTTTTCGCCAGGACCACAAACTCGTCGCCGCCGGTGCGGATGCAGATCTCGTCCTCCAGCGCGCTCTTCTGCATCGCGTCGGCGATGGTGCACAGGCAGAAGTCGCCTTCCGCGTGGCCGTAGCAGTCGTTGATTTCCTTCATGCGGTTCATGTCGATCAGGAAGACCGCCAGTTCGGTGCCCGCCTGCCGGCATTCCTCGTAATAGCTCTCGAAGAAGCGGTAGTAGCCGCGGCGGTTGTACAAGCCGGTCAGCATGTCCGTCTGGTACAACACCTCCAGCTCCTTCACCGTGTCCGTCAGCTGCCGGCGGAAATACCAGTTCACCAGCACCGTGCTGATGCTGACCAGCCAGGACTTGATGTGCAGCTGCTCCATTCCCGCCAGGCGGGGATTGACGATGAAATAGCCGAGGAAGTACTGCAGGTGGTGCACCGGGAAGATGTAGTACGGCTTGTCGTCGTCCATCATCTCGTCCGGCAGGAGCTGGCCCTTCCGCAGGCGCTGCCGCCGCACGCTCTGCCCGTTCCAGAAGCCGCAGACCACGTCGAACGTCTCCGCCTGCAGGGCTTCCCGGGTTGTGATCCGCTTTCTCTCGTTCCAGCCGTGGACCAGGCAGAGCACCGCGTCCTCGAATCCGGTTTCCTGCAGGCAGGCTTCCTCGATCCGGTTGTAGATCTCCTCCTCGGTCTGGTCCATGAGGCGCCACACGTACGGGTGCGCGCAGAAGGCGCCGCGCCGCGTGGCGATGCCGTATGACGCGGCGAGGCGGAGTGCGAGCACCATGGTGTTGACATCGCTGTAATTGAACGTGACCACGCCCACCTTATCGTCGATCTGCTCGGTGTCGCCGTACACGATGATGTTCGGCTGGGTGACCAGGCCGTCGATCAGCTTGCGGTTGAGCCGCTGCTCGTGCTCGGCGATGGCGTCGAACCCCACCTCCCGAAGGACGTCGATGGCCTTGCCGAGGCCGACGACGCTCAGGTAGTTAGGGGATCCCGCCTCCCAGAGCTCCGGCGCGTTCTTGTACTCCACCCAGTCGTCGGAGACCACCAGCACGGTGCCGCCGCCCCAGAAACGGGGTGCGTGCGCTTGGATCTCCTCGGTGCGGCCGACGATCGCGCCGCCGCCGAAGGGGGTGTACATCTTGTGCGCGGAGAAGACGAAGTAGTCGATGCTCTCCTCCGGCGCGTCGCCCTCCATCGAGAACGCGCGGTGCGCCACGATCTGCGCGCCGTCGACGACGATCTTCGCGCCATGCTCCTGCGCCATCTTGGCCACGCGGTGGACATCGGTGACATAGCCGGTCACGTTCGAGGCGGCGGTCACGGTGACGATCTTCACGTCGTTCTCGGTGAGGAGACGCTCGAGGTCCTCGTAGATGATGCGGCCCTTCTCGTCGACCTCGGCGTAGACGACCTTGCAGCGGTTGCGCCACGGCAGGTCGTTGGCGTGGTGCTCGGCGCGCGTGGCGAGCACGATGTCGTCGGGGCTCTCGACGAGGGCGGAGGCGAGCTTGTTGAGGCCGTCGGTTGCGGTGTTGACGTAGACGCAGGTGTAGTTCTCGCTGCTCGTGCCGAGGAACTCGAGCACCTTGTCGCGCGTCGTGTAGTAGACCTCGGTGGAGATGTCCGACTTCGGCGAGAAGCCGCGTCCGATCGAGCCGTACGTGAGGAGGCGGCTCTGGACCTCCTCGAGCACCGGGACGAGCGCGGGGGTCGTCGCGGCGTTGTCGAAGCAGATCTGCGGCTGCTTGGTCCCATCCTCGAGCGCAATCGGCTCGTCGACGCCGACGACGTAGTCGCGGATGTTGTCGATCGTGTAGGAGACGGGCGCCGGCTCGGGCTCCGGGGTTCCGCCGCCCTGGTCGGGCTCCACGGGCGCGGGCTCGGGGGTCGTGCCGTTCGCGCAGGCTGCGAGCGCCGCTCCCGGTGCGATGACGCCGAGCGCGAGAAGCTTGAGGGCGGATCTCCTATCGAGGGTTGCCATGGTGCGTCTCCTTTCTGCGGAAGCATCTATCGATGATGATACGCGCGGAATCGCGAACATGTCTCCAACATGTGAACAAACAACCCGAGGCATCGGAGACCTGCTACTGTTCAACATGTACAAGGCTGTCGGTCCGCAGGGAGGACGCATGCACGACGAGTTCCTGATGGGCAACGAGGCGATCGCTCTGGGTGCGCTGGCCGCCGGCGTGAACGTCGTCGCCGGCTATCCCGGCACGCCGTCGACCGAGGTGCTCGAGACCAT
>CACYET010000263.1 GCA_902773515.1 uncultured Eubacteriales bacterium
GAACGCAGGAGTTGGCGTAGCTGACGGACACGTTCCCGCGCCGCACGTCGATGTCCATCTGCTCCCCGTCGCGCAGGATCGTCAGCGTGACGCGCGTGTCCTCCGCCCCGCGGATGAGGCTGACGGCCTCGTTGTAGCGCCGCCCGTCCGCGCCGCTGACGCGCTGGCCATCCACAGCCATGATGACGTCGCCCACGCGAACGCCGTCGGACTCGGCGGGCGTGCCGGGATAGACGCGCACGACCTGTATCTCGCCGTCTTTGACCTGGAGCAATACGCCGATGCCGTGGTAGAGCCCGGCGTTGTTTTCATTGGCGCGCTTCATCTCCTCCGGCGTGTAGTAGAACGTGTACTGGTCGCCGACGGAGGCGGTCATGCCGCGGATCGCGCCGAGCATCAGCGCGTCGTCGTCCAGCTCCTTGTAATAGGACGTCAGAAGGTTCTTGCGCACCTCCTCCAGGCGGCTGTAGCGCCGGATGGTGTCGTACTCCTCCTGCGATACGAAGCGGCTGTTCTCGTTGCTCGGCTGGGCGGAGCGCCCGGACGCGAGCAGCGTGACCGTGGAGGACACGACGGCGATCATCACCGCCGCCCAGATGAGCGCGACCGTGCGCAGAGAGCTCTTGTTCATGTTGCCTCCGGTTAAATGTTGTCTCATGCCAAGCGATGCGCCGGCAGCACTTGCCGGCGCATCCGGGCTACACTTGGAATGCTATGATCGATCTTCTATCGGCATTACAGCCGCAGCTTGCGGGTGTTCTCGCCCTTGCCCAGCAGCATCATCATCTTGAAGGTGACGGCGTCGTCGAAGTTGCGCAGATCCAGGCCGATGGCGTGCTGTACCTTTTCCAAACGGTAGACCAGCGTGTTGCGGTGGATGTACAGCTTGCGCGCCGTCTCCGACAGGTTCAGGCTGTTGTCGAAGAACGTCTCGATGGTGTGGATCATCTCGTCGTTGAACAGCCGCGCTGTCTTGCGGTTGAAGATGCGGGCGTTGTAGTTCGCGCCCAGCTCCGGCGAGACGTCGCTCAAAAAGCGCTCCAGCAGCAGGTTGCGGTACACGAACACGTGCTTGCCGGCGTGATAGACGCGGCCCACGTTGATCGCGGCGCGCGCCTCCGCAAAGGCTTCGGGGATGGAGCCGAGGTCCTCCCGGGGATCGGAGATGCCGATGTAGACGGTGGCGCCGGTCTCGGTGAGGAAGCTGCTCTCAAAGGCGTTGGCGTACTCCTCGAGCTCAGAGAAATCCTCCTCGTCGTCGACGGCCTTCAGCATGGCCACGGAGTGATGGCCGACTTCGGTGATGAGGTCGTGCTCGTTGTCCACGGCGTCGCCCATCATCTGCATGGCGGCCTCCACCTCCATGTCCTGGAAGTAGAAGTACAGCACGCACCGGTTCTTTTGCATCGGGATGTCGTGCTCGGCGGCGAGGGACTCAAACTCCGCGCCCTCCACGTCGCCCCGCAGCATCAGCCGAAGCGACTGCTCGCGGCTGGTCTGGCTCATGTCCTCGCGCATCATCATGTTGATGAGCTCCGCGCAGAGCACCGCGCACTTCTTCACATCCTCCGTGTCGCCGTGCAGGCAGACGAACACGGGCTGCTCCTCGGCGGTGCCGATCAGCGTCATGGCCCCGTAGACGAACGGGACCGTCGGGTTCTGCAGCACCTCGTCCGGCATGGTGAAGGTGCGCATATCCCCCTCCGGCAGGATCACGTTGCCGCTGCTGTCCAGCAACAGGGCGGAGAGGTCGATCATGTTCAGGACGCGGGCAATCTTTACCGTCACGCGATGATCCAGGTACATATGGGGGCCTCCTTCCGGCGCGCGTTATTCTGTTTCCAGTATAGCGGTCCAATGTTGAAATCCGGCGTAATTTCCGCGGAATCGTGTTATATCGACGTAAACTTTTGCTTTTTCTGTGTAGATTGCACGAACTGTTAAGTTATTGCGCGTCCTCCGCGCCCGCGTAGTCGTCCAGCCAGCCCTGCACGATGCGGCTGCCCTGCCCCGGAGCCGTCCAGAGGATATCCGGGATCATGCCGCTATCGCGAATGCTCACCGCGCCGTCGCGCACGACGATCACGTGGTCCAGCAGCGGCATCTTCAGCGGCGCGACGGCGTTCAGCGTCCGAAGCGTGCAGTACAGGTCCTCCTTGGAGGGCTTGCGCGTGCCCCGCGGATGGTTGTGCGCCAGCACGATGTACTTCGCGCCCTCCGTCAGCGCCGTGGACAGCAGCTGTCCCAGGTAGAACGGTGCGCTGTCCGTCGCGCCCTTCTGCAAGAGCGCCGCGCGGATCAGCCGCCCCTGCCGGTTCAGCAGCATCAGGTAGAACCGCTCCTCGTGCACGCCGATGTACAGCGTTCGCAGGTACCTGGACATCCGCGCGAGCGTGTCCAGCATCGGGTTCACGCCCCACAGCTGGGACAGGCTCGTGCGCGTCAGCTCCGGGATCATGGCGTAGTAGAAGGCGTCCAGGTCGCAAAGGCCCGCGCGGGTCATCGCCTGCCGGGTGGATTCGAGGAAGTAGCGCGGCGCGGGATAGAGCCGGCGCACGTTTTCCATCAGCGCGCCCGGGTCCTCCCGCTTGTGCAGGAAGGCCTGCGCGCGCTCGATCGCTCCGTACAGGTTTTCGCGCTTCTCCTCCAGCGATAGGCCGCTCGACCCGGGCAGCGGTGCGTCCGGGTCGACGGGCGCGGGCTCCGCCCTCTCGATGCGCCTGTGCTCGATCAGCTTGAGCTTCATCTCTCTATCGCGCCCGCCTGCGCAAGGGCGTCCAGCACTTCTCCGGGGTCGTCCAGGCGCTCGCCCATGTACCAGCCGTCCTGC
>CACYET010000264.1 GCA_902773515.1 uncultured Eubacteriales bacterium
AAAACCGGGAATACTTGACGTATTTCCGGTTTTTTCTGTGAAGTATGGGCGGAAAAGGTCCGTTCAAAACCTGTCGTCTCCCTAATCTGCGCGCCCTTTACCCTCCTCGGTTTTTGCTTTTATCAGACCGACGCGGCCGCCGCCTTTTTCGCTCCGAAGTACTGCCAGGCCACGGCGGCGAGCAGCAGTACGATGCCGACAAGGTCGGTGATGGGCTGGGGATCCATCATCAGAAGGCCGCCCGCCGCGATCACGACGCGGGGGATCGCCTTCATGCCGCGGAACAGATAGCCGTTGAGCGCGGCCGCGACGCCGAAGATACCGACGATCGACGTGACGACGACCAGCACGACCTGCAGCGCCGTCGTGTCGATCAGCAGCATCGCAGGATTGAGCGCGAAGATATACGGCACGACGAAGGCGCCGATCGCGAGCTTCGAGGCGTTGAAAGCCGTCTTCATCGGCGGCGCCTTGGCGATGGCCGAGCCCGCATAGGCCGCGAGCGCGACCGGCGGCGTGATGTCCGCGACGATGCCGAAGTAGAACACGAAGAAGTGCGCCGCCAGCATCGGCACGCCGAGCTGGATCAGGATCGGCGCGCAGGTCGAGGCCATGATGCAATAGTTGGCCGTGGTCGGCACGCCCATGCCCAGCACGATGCAGCATAGCATCGTGAAAAACAGCGCGATGAACACCGAGCCGTGCGAGAGCGTGATGATCGCCGTGATGATCCGGGAGGCCAGCCCCGTGATCGTGATGCAGCCGCCGATGATGCCGGCGACACCGCAGGCGGCCGCGACGGTGATCGAACTCTTTGCGCCGTTGGCCAGCGCGTCGAAAAGGACGGCAGGCGTCATCACGGCTCCCTTTTTGAACATGCACACGACGGCACAGATGATGCCGACGAAGAGCAGCGCCGCCTTTACGATGCCTCCGACGCCGAGAAACAGATAGCAGAGCAGCGCGGCGATGCCGATCATGCCGAGGATCGGGTCGCGGTGGACGTTGGAGACCGAGACGGCGCCGATCACGTACGTCTGCTCCACGGCGGGGAGGGACTGTCCTTCGCCGGGGAATGCCACGGAGAGGGCGGCGGAGACGATCGGGATGCCGGCGGCGAACACGTATCAGTTCCTTTCGTTGCGGAGCGCGGGGTCGAGGATGTCGCGCAGTTCGTCCGCGAGGTGGTTGAACACGAGGACGAGCACGAAGATGGCGCACGTGACGGCCGTCATCTCCCACCAGATGCCCTGCCAGAGGCGCAGGCGCGCGTTGTTGATCATCACGCCCCAGCTCGGCTCGCCCTGCACGCCGATGCCGAGGAAGCTGATGAACACCTCCGTCGAGACGGACCCCGGGAAGCGGATCGAGAACTGGATGAGGATGAGGTGGGCGACGTTCGGCAGGATGTGCCGGAACATGATGCGCAGGTGCGAGTAGCCCAAGACGCGCGCCGCCTGCACGTATGCGCGGTCGCGGTGCTTCATCACCTCCGCGCGTATGGTGCGGCACACGCCAACCCATGTGGTGAGGCCTATGCCTAGGTATATTCCCAGAAGCCCCTGGCCCACCACCATCGAAATCGCGAGGATGAACAGGAGGCCCGGCATCGACGCCACTGTTGCGCAAAGCCACACCACCACGGAGTCCACCTTCCCGCCGAAGTATCCGCCCAAAAGGCCAAGTATCACGCCTAGGGGAATCGCGATGAGAGAGGTCATGATGCCAACGTGGAACGCTATGCGCGCGCCCTGCACAAGGCGCTGGGCCACGTCGCGCCCAAGGTTGTCAGTGCCCATCGGATGCGACCAGGAAGGCGGCTGGTAGCGCATCTCCTCGTGCACCACGTTGTACGATGGCGTCACGTCGCGCGCCTTGGCCACGCGGTACTGCACTTCGCCGTACACCGCAAGCGCGAAGTACGCCGCGATCATTATCAGGCAGAGACGCCCGCCCATCTTCAGTCTGCGCCAAAGGTCGATCATCCCAGCCTCACTCTCGGATCAAGCCACGCGTACGCGAGGTCGGTTATCAGGTTCACGCCCTGGTACAGCAGCGCGCCCAGCACCACGAGCGCGCGCACCACCGCCATGTCGGCGGAGTGGATGGCGTTGAGGGACACATTTCCAAGCCCCGGTATTCCGAAGAAGGTCTCCAGCATCAGCGAACCCGTGAAGAGGTGCGGTATCGCGAGCGCTATGAACGTGACGATCGGAATGAGAGAGTTGCGCAGCACGTGCTTCACGAGGATCGTCGCGCCCGAGAGCCCCTTCGCTCGCGCCGTGCGCACGTACGACTTGTATATCTCGTCCAGCACCGCGGTGCGGTAGAAGCGCACATCCACGCCGAGCGAGGAGAGGAGGGACTGGAGGCGGACGCTCACGGCATCAGCGTCACGGTGACGATCTTCTTCTTATCGTCGACGACGAGCCTCCAGCGCGAGGCGTCGACGTCCGGATGGAGCTTGAGGTGGCCGAGGTCCTCGCCGGCGCCCTTCCAGGCGAGGACGGGGTAGGTGCCGGGCTTCGCGCCCTTCTCCGCGACGGGGCGGACGTAGGCGTCGCCGTACTTCCAGCCGCCGAGCGAGAAGTTGCCCTTCACGCCGAGCGGGCGCGTGCCCTGCTTGCCGAACGCGGGGTCGACGACGATCTCCAGCGTGTTGCCCGGGCCGATGTTGAGCGACTTGGCCGGGCCGACGCGGCCGCCCGCGAGGCGCAGCGTGTTGCCGGTCGAGACGAGGTCGTCCTGCCCGGAGGCGCCGATCGTGATCGCGCCGAGGTTGCGGATCTCGGAGCCGGGCAGGAACTCGACCGTGTTGTCGCAGGCG
>CACYET010000265.1 GCA_902773515.1 uncultured Eubacteriales bacterium
TGCATCGTGATCCGCATCGGGCGGCGCATGGTCGCCTCGGTCGTGAAGATGCGCGGGCAGAAGAGCATGAAGTCCGCCGCCCAGCTGAGCACCGTGCGCTCGCTGGTCACCAGCATCTTCAACTACATCATGTACTTCATCATCATCACCGTGACGCTGAGCATATTCAACGTCAACGTGTCGTCGCTGCTGGCCGTGGCCGGCGTCGGCGGCATCGCCATCAGCTTCGGCGCGCAGACGCTGGTCAAGGACATCATCTCCGGCATCTTCATCTGGATCGAGGGCAGCATCTCCGTCGGTGACATCGTCAGGATAAACGACCTGGCCGGCACGGTGGAGACCATCGCCATCCGCACCACCTCGGTGCGCGACTACAACGGCAACCTCTACGTGATCCCCAACGGCGACATCCGCACGCTGACCAACATGAGCCGCGGCTACAAGCGCGCCATCGTGGACGTGCGCTGCCCCTACGAGGCGGAGCAGGCAAAGATCGTGGAGATGCTCGACGACGAGATGGAGAAGGCCGGGAAAGAGGTCCCGGGCCTGATGGAGAAGCCGGAGGTGATGAGCATACTCTCCTTCGAGCCGGACTGCGTGCTGGTGCGCATCGCGGCCCAGTGCCCGGTGGGCGAGAACTGGCGCATCGAGCGCGAGCTGCGCTCCCGCGTGAAGGCCCGCTTTGAAGCCGAGGGCATCGAGATGCCGCACTACCAGAGGCCGGTGGTGAAATAGGGTCCGGCGCTGGATTCCGGCGAAAAATCCTTGCATTGAAGTGGGAAATCATGTATAATGAAGATAGCGTAAAACGCCGGTCGCGCCGGCGCGACCGATCAAGGAGGTGCCAGGAATGCCTGCGACCATCAAGGACGTGGCCAACAAGTGCGGCCTGCCCGCGCATCTGGTGGGCAGGGTGCTGAACGACTACGCGAGCATCGGCCCCGAGGCTCAGAAGAAGGTGCTGGAGGCGGCGCGGGAGGTCGGCTATCCGCTGGAGAAGGCCGATAAGCCACAGCTGACCCATAACCTCGGCGTGCTGTTCGTGGACGAGACCTACAGCGGCCTGACGCATCCCTTCTTTGCCACGATGCTCAACGCGTTCAAGGCCGAGGTGGAGAGCCGCGGCTACGACATCACGTTCATCAACCACAACATGAGCGGCGAGAGCGCCAGCTATCTGGAGCACTGCCGCTATCGCAACCTGGACGGCGTGTGCCTGGCGTGCGTGGATTTCTACTCCTCCGAAGTCAAGGAGCTGTTGGAGAGCGAGATCCCCTGCGTGACCATCGACCATCCCACCGACCGGCACCCGAGCGTGTTCTCCGACAACCACGACGGCATCAAGCAGCTGGTGGACTACGCCTATTCGATGGGGCACCACCGCATCGCCTTCATCAGCGGCCAGCGCAATTCGCAGGTCACGGAGGACCGCATCAACCAGTTCAAACAGACCATGCAGGCGCACGGGCTGGAGATCCCCGAGGGCTACCTCGTCGAGGGCCGCTACGGCGAGCCGGACGTCGTGCGCATGATCGTCGAGAAGATGCTGGATCGGGACGATCGCCCCAGCTGCATCCTGCTGCCCGACGATGCCAGCTATTTCGGCGCGCAGGAGACCATCCGCGAGCACGAGCTGCGCATCCCGGCGGACATCTCCGTGGCGGGCTACGACGGCATCGGGCTGACGCAGTCGCTGCGCCCGCAGCTGACCACGATCCGCCAGAACGGCGTGTCCATGGGCCGCGAGGCCGCCATCCGGCTCGTCGAACGCCTGGAGAACCCGCAGACCGCCCGAAACGAGGACGTCACCATCCCCGTCACGCTCGTCAAGGGCGGCACGGTGGGCTGGTGCAACGAGTGGTAACGGAAAAGGATTCTTCGACTACGGCTACGCCTCCGCTCAGAATGACAACGATTTACGTCGTTTGGCATTCCGGGTGGAGGCGTTTGTGCGGTGGTCGGTGTGTCATCCTGAGCGGAGCGTCAGCGAAGTCGAAGGATCTTATCATCAGTGCTTACCCCATACTCTCCATCAATTTCTTCATCAGCGCCACGGCCCCGTCCCCGCCGGAGCTCATGTACTCCACGCTGCCGGGGGAGTCGTCCGAGCGCAGGCCGCGCTCGTCGAGCAGGAATTTGAGGCGCTGGGCCGTGCCCTCCAGCCCGTCGAACAGCAGCGCGTCCGGGAAAAGGCGCTGGATCGGCGCGCGCAGGAACGGGTAGTGCGTGCAGCCCAGCACGATGGCGTCGATCTGCCGGCCTGTGTAGGGCGTTAGCAGCGCGGCCAGCCGCGCTTCGGCCTCGGGGGACGCGGCCTTGCCGCCCTCCACCAGCTCCACCAGTCCCTCGCCGACTACCGGGATCACGTCCCGGCCGTAGAGGCCCATCAGCCGCTCGAACTTCTCCAGCCGCAGCGTCGCGTCCGTCGCCAGCACGATCACCTGGCCGCCGTGGCGGGCGAAGTGCGCGGGCTTCAGCGCGGGCTCCATGCCCACGATGGGCAGGTCCGTGCGCTCAGCGCGGATGATCTCGGCATAGGCGGACGTGGCCGTGTTGCAGGCGATCACGACGGCCTTCACGCCGCGCTCCAGCAGCTTCCCGATGCCCGCCGCGCTCAGCGCGCGGATCTCCTCCAGCGGTCGCGGGCCGTAGGGGGCGTTCTTGTTGTCGCCGTAGAACAGGAAGTGCTCGTTGGGCATGAGCCTGCGCGCCGCGTGCAGCACGCTGATGCCGCCCACGCCGCTGTCAAAGAAGCCTATCAGGTCATTCATGCGCGCGCACTCCCTTCTCGTTTATGGTTCCATTATAGTCTTTTTTGGCATGAAA
>CACYET010000266.1 GCA_902773515.1 uncultured Eubacteriales bacterium
ACGCACAGCGGGCCGCGGGCCGTGTCCAGCCGCACGCGGCTGTCGGTGAAGCTGAGGATCCCCGTGTGGTTCTCCACCAGCAGGCTGCGGCTACCGACCATCGTGGCACGGGCGCAGCGCCCGGCGGCGTCCTCCACCCACTCCAGCGCGGGCAGGCTGCGCCGGCGCGGCACGTGGGCGCGCGCCCTGGACGCGTCTAACGCGCTTCGAGAAACCCTCATGTCCATCCCTCCGCTTTCGGCCAATGGGCGTTCCCTTCACCTTATGCGGCGGGTATAAAACTATGCTATCTTATTATACACGATTGCGCATGGTAAATGCAAGGGAAATATGAAAGGGATTAGGGAACAGGGAACAGGGAGTAGGGAGTAGGGGATCAACCCCCATCCATGCCTCCCCTTTCAAGGGGAGGTGGCGCGCAGCGCCGGAGGGGTTGTAGGGGCGGCGTTGCGCCGCCCGCCAGCCTTCCCCTTTGGGGAAGGTGGCACGGCGAAGCCGTGACGGATGAGGTCGTTATCCAAATCCCTCTCACTCCTTTCAGATCACCGACCTGCTGCCCGCGAAGGGGGCGGGCCTCGCGCCGATGGCGGGCGTCACGGACGCGGCGACGCGGCTGCTCTGCCATGAGCAGGGCGCGGCCTGGGCCGTCAGCGAGATGCTCTCGGCGAAGGGCTGGGTGTTCTCGGGCGGCAAAAACCGCGCCGCGAACGACCTGCTGGCCCGGCTCCCGGGCGAGGGCGTGGTGGGGCTTCAGCTGTTCGGCAGCGAACCGGCGTACATCGCCGAGGCCGCGCGACAGCTCGCGGACCGCGGCTTTCAATTCTTCGACCTGAACTTCGGCTGTCCCGCGCCCAAGATCACCGGCAACGGCGAGGGCAGCGCCATGATGCGCGAGCCGGAGAAGATCGGCAGGGTGGTGCGCGCGCTCGTCGACGCCACGCCGCTGCCCGTCACGTCGAAAATCCGCTCCGGCTGGGACGCGGACAGCGTCAACGCCGTCGAGGTCGCCCGAATCTGCGAGGCAAACGGGGCCGCCGCCGTGACCGTCCATGCCCGCACCCGCGCCCAGCAGTATTCCGGCGAGGCGGATTGGCGCGTGATCCGCGAAGTGAAGCGGGCGGTTTCGATCCCCGTGTTCGGCAACGGCGACGTGCGAAGCGGCACGGACGCGCTGCGGATGCTGGAGCAGACCGGCTGCGACGCGGTGGTCGTGGGTCGCGCGGCGCAGGGGAACCCCTGGGTGTTCCGGGAGATCGCCGCCGCGCTCCAGGGCGAAGAGGCCGAGCCTCCGACGCCGCGCGAGCGCGTGGACACGGCCGCGCGCCACTTCGAGTTGGAGAAGGCGCTCTACGGCGAAAAGCTGGCCGTGCTGCAAATGCGCAAGCACATCGCGTGGTACGTCCACGGCATGCGCGGCGCGTCCCGATTCAGGGAAACGATCAACGCGCTGGAGACGGGCGGGGAAGTGCTGGCGGCGCTGGCGGCGTTCGCGGAGGCACAAGAACAGACCGAAGCCTGAAAAGACTTCGGTCTGTTCTTGCGTTCCGTCGCACTCTAATCAACCTCCGCGACTTCGATCCGCTTCGGCACATTTCCGATAAACGCCGTGCGGCTGGCGTCGGATTCCACGTCGATCCCGCCGCCGTAATGCTCCAGGATGTCCCGCACGATGGCGAGACCGGAGCCGTGGCCGTCGCTCTTGGTGGTAAAGCCCATCTGGAAGATGCTGCGCTGGATGGCCGGGTCGATGGCCGGGCCGTTGTTCTCCACGCGGAAGCTGTACGCGCGCGGGCTCTCGTCGATCACCAGCGTCACGCGCCTGTCGGGGTTGGAGGCGTCTTCGATGAGCGCGTCGCGGGCGTTGTCGATCAGATTGCCCAGCACGCGGCACATCTCCCAGCCGGGGACGGGCATGTCCCGCCAGGGCGCGGCGATGCGAATATCCAGCGCGATGCCCTTTTCCTCAAGATCCTGGCGCTTCGCGGCGATCAGCGCGTTCACGGCGGGAATGGCGGTTTTCAGCACGCTGCCGGTTTTCTTGATGTCGCCGTACACGTTCTCCACGTACTTCATCGCCTCGCCCGGGTCGTTCAGCTCCAGCAGCGAGAACACCACCTGCAGGTGGTTCATGAAGTCGTGCCGCTGCTTGCGCAGCGTGGCGTTCAGGTCCTCCAGCTGGCCGTAGGCCTCCTCCAGCATCCGCGCCTGATCGGCGATCCTGCCGGCGCTCAGCGCCTCGCGGATGTCCAGTACCGCGCCCCAGGACACGATCAGCAGCGCCGCGGCGATGGCGGCGATCTCCACCGCGCGTCCCTCGGGCCTGTCGCGGAAGATGGCATAGAGCAGCACGGCGATCATCGCGGCCACCTGCAGGGCGTTAACGGTCACCGCGAAGCGCGCGGCCTTCTTGACATTCAGTTTTTCACGCAGGTTTCTCTTCATAGATGAACGATGAATGATTGTCGACGTGTTCCTGCGGAACCCGCCGACCCGGAAAACGTTCCGTTTTCCTACTCATGAACAAGCCAAAAATCGGCGTCAATCGAAGATCGACGCCGATACCTTGCGGTTTGGGTTGTACTGCGACGCGGGCTTACTTCAGCTCAGACGTGCAGTGCGGGCAGCGGGTCGCGTCGTCGGCAATCTCGCTCTTGCAGAAGGGGCACACGCGCGCGGCCTTGGGCGCCGGAGCGGGCTTCTTCATCGCGTTGATGCCCTTCACGACCGCGAACAGGCACAGGGCGATGATCAGGAAGTTGACGACCGCGTTGATGAAGTTGCCCAGCGCGATGGGGCCAATCTTGATGGCGGAGAAGTCGGGCTGTCCGAAGATCGCGCCGATGATCGGGGTGATCAGGTCCTCGACCACGCTGGACACGATCGCGCCGAATGCGCCGCCGATGATGACGCCGATGGCCATATCCATGACGTTGCCCTTCATGGCGAATTCCTTGAACTCTTTAAGCATCTTTCCCATGGTGATTCCTCCCTTTCGTATTCCCAAGGAATAACAAACTTCGATGTTATTATAGCACAATGCTTTACCAAAATAAAGCCCCCTGCGCCAAAATCGCAAATAATGTCATAATACGATCAAAGCAGCGCTATCTTGACCCCTTGTCGTAGGGGATGCCCTCGGCCTTGGGCGCGGCGGAGTTCTTCGAGAACAGCGCCAGCACCACCAGGGAGATGATGTAGGGCAGCATGTTGTACACGGTGCTGGGCAGGTTCAGGTTCTTCAGGAACGAGAAGCCCGTGTAGACGTTCGACAGCG
>CACYET010000267.1 GCA_902773515.1 uncultured Eubacteriales bacterium
GCCCCGGCGTGTAGGACAGGGCGGAGATGGCCAGGTCGCAGTAGCCCTCGCGCACGGCGTTCAACACCTCGGTGAACTCCATGGGCACGATCACCAGGTCCACGCCCATGCGCCGCGCCAGCACGCGCGCCAGCGACATATCCGAGCCGACGTAGCGCTCCTGGCCCGTCAGCGTGGGATCGATGAACTCCTGGGGCGGGAAGTAGGGCTCGGTGGCCACGCGCAGCACGCCCGCGTCGCGGATGTCCGCCAGCGCGCCCTCGGCGTCGGCGGGGATGCCGTTTGTCACGTCCATGGAGCCGTCCACGTAGTCCCACTCGTTCTCCACATAGGGCGACTCTTCCTCGCCCAGCGCCGCGGCGGCGCCCAGCGCCAGAAGCAGCGCCAGAACCGCGCCGCGAATGATCCAACGATATCGTCTCATAAACAACCCCCGGCCCGTTGGGCGGCCCATCGCAGCGGACGCTGGATGGGTATGGTAATTCTACGATATATTATAACCGATTTTGTATGTCCCGGTCAATATGCTGTGACATAAAAAAGAAAAGATCCTTTGCTTCGCAGGCCTACGGCACGACTGCGCCTTGCTAACGCAAGGCTCCGCTCAGGATGACAGGTTGGCGTGGGCTGCGTTCTCGTCATCCTGAACAAAAAAACGCTCCGCTCAGGATGACAGGATTGCGGAAATCTCAATGCTGTCATCCTGAGCGAAGCAGTTGCCGAAGGCCTAGCGAAGCGTCAAGGATCTTTCTCTTACTTGACCAATTCCTCCAACTCCTCCAGCATCCCGGCGAACACGCCGAGGCTGGAGCGCCAGAAGTTCACGTCCGCCACGTCGATGCCGACGCTCGCGGCTACCTCGCGCACGTCCCCGCTGCCCGCCATGCGCAGCAGCTTTTCGTAGTCCGGCAGGAAGGCCGCGCCGCGCTTCTCGTACAGCGCGTAGACGCCCAGCGCGAACAGCTGGCCGAAGGCGTAGGGGAAGTTGTAGAAGTGCACGCCGGTGTAGTAGTAGTGGCACTTGCAGGCCCACATGTACGCATGCCGGCAGTCCGCGGCCAGCCCGTCGCCGTAGGTCTTCTCCTGCGCGTCCAGCATGATCCGGCACAGCTCGCGCGGGCTGAGCGTGGTGTCGGCGCGGCGCTCCACGACCTCCTTCTCGAACAGGAAGCGGCTGAGGATGTCCACGATCACCTGCGCGCCGTCGGAAAGTTGCTGCTCCAGCATCGCGATCTTTTCCTCGCGGTCGGCGCCCGCCATCATCCGCTGCGCCAGCAGCGTCTCGTTGAAGATCGAGGCCGTCTCCGCCAGCGGCATCGGATAGTCCGCCATCAGGATGGGCACGTCGCGCATGCACTCGTTGTGGTAGGCGTGGCCCAGCTCGTGCGCCAGCGTGCTGACGGAGCCGTAGCTGCCCTCGAAGTTCGTCAGCACGTAGCTCATGCCCAGCGGGTGCACGCCGCTGCAGAACGCGCCGCCGCCCTTGCCCTCGCGGGGATACATGTCGATCCAGCGCTCGTCGAAGGCGCGCTCGATCATATTCGCCATGCGCGGGCTGAACGCGCCGAGCTCCCGCACCAGCAGCGCCCGCGCATCCTCGGGCGTGTAGTCGGCGCGCTGCTTGCCCACCGGAGCAAACAGGTCGTAGAATTTTAGGCCGCCCTCGTAGCCCAGCATCCGGGCCTTCAGCTTGAAGTAGCGGCGGAACATGGGCAGACTCTCCTCCATGGCCTGAAGCAGCGCGTCCAGCGTCGCGCGGTCCATGTTGGCCGAATCCAGCGCCATATCCAGCACGGAATCGAAGTGCCGGAGCTCGCACAGCGTGCGCGCCTCGCCCTTGATGCCGTTCAGGCAGGCCGCCATCGGGATCTCCATCTTCGGATAGGCCGCCAGCTCGGCCTCGTAGGCCTTTTTCCGAACCTCGGCGTCGGGGCTGTTGGCCATGCCGCGCACCGCCGACAGCGGCAGCGACTTCATCTCGCCGTCCAGCTCGATCTCCACCATGTGGTTGCCGTCCAGCTGATCGCGCAGCTGCTCCCAGGCCGAGCCGCCGGTCATCTGCATCTTCAGCACCGTGGGCTCCAGCGCCGGGTCGATCACGTGCGCGGCGCTGCGCTTCCACTTGCGAAGCAGGAAGGCGTGCTGTGTGAGCAGCTCGCTCTGCGCGATCAGCGCGTCGAGGTCCTCACAGCCGCCCAGCTTCGCGCTCAGCGCGCTCGTCGTCTCCTCCAGGCGGTTCATCAGCGGCAGAAGCCGCGCGTAGGCCGCCATGGCGGGCTCGCAGTTCGCGTCCGCCGCCAGCGTCAGCTGCGCGAACGACATGGTCTTCGTGGCCAGCGTCGCCAGCCGGTCCGCGGTCCGGATCGCGTCCTCCAGCGCGGGCACGGTCACGTCCATGGCCCGCGCGCGCTCCACCGCCGCGTCCGCCAGGTTTTTCAGCTCCTCCACGTCCGAAAGAAACGCCGGATCGTCAAAGGAGGCGTAGAGCTTTGATAAGTCCCAGGTCATGGTCATATCCTCCATCTTCAAGTCATAAAGGCGGGCGGCGCATCGCCGCCCCTGCGGGGAGGGAAACGACCTCATCCGACCTCGCTGCGCTCGGCCACCTTCCCCTAAAGGGGAAGGCTTTTGGATTGTTGCGAAGCAGCCGCCATTCCTACTCCCTACTCCCTGCTCCCTACTCCCTAAATCAGCATATCCGCAACAGCATCGTGTGCGCGTCGTCCATCTCGATCACCAGCAAGCCCTGCTTCTCCAGCGCCTTCATCACGTCGCTGAAGCGCTTGAAGCCGATGTCCTTCTCCGCGAAGC
>CACYET010000268.1 GCA_902773515.1 uncultured Eubacteriales bacterium
CGAGATCGACCGTCGCGGACATGCCGCCCTGCTGCACGGCCTCCACGGCGCTCCTGGGCCCGGTGACGGACACGCCCAGCGGCTCATAGCTGGCCACCAGGTTGTCCGCGGTGTTGACGAAGGCCACCTTCGCCTGTTCCACATAGCCGGTGATGGTCTCCTCGGCGATGTTCACATTCACGTACACCTGCTCGACGGACACGTTCTTGAAGTCGGACAGCTGCGAGACCTCCGAGCGAACGGAGAAGCTCTGGCTCGCGCCGTTGACGGACACCGGCGCCACCATCAGCTGCGTCAGGCTGTCCAGGAAATCCTGGTCGGCGGCGACGATCGCGCTCTCGGGCTGCACCGTCACCGATTCGACCACGTAGCCCTCCGCCGGGACGCCGGTGACGAGGCTGGCCGCGTCGGTGGCGAACGGGATCTCGCGGCACGGGAAGACGTCCATCGTCACGGAGATCGACGAGGTGGTGCGGTTCAGCATCGCCTTTGAGACCTCGTTCCCCTCGCCGTCCAGCAGCGTGAACGGCAGCACCTTCACGCTGGAGGCGGTCATGCCGGACACGTCCACGCCCACGCGGGCCGACGCGATGCTCTGCACGACGGACGACGCGCCGGAAACCGTCAGCACCGACGGGTTCACGCGGCTGACGCTGTACCAGTAATCGTCCGACTGGCCGTAGATCTCCGGGTTGACGGTCACGTTCCTCGAGTCGAGGTTTTCAAACGTCAAAGACACCGACTGGGGCGATATGCTGCGCACGCGCCCGTAGGTGGTGCTGGCGCGCAGCGGGACCTCCTGGGTGCCGACCGCGCGCACGCCGGACAGGTCCAGCATCACCTGCACATTGCCGGAGGACACCTTGGAATAGTCCGCCTGCGAGACCTCCACGGCCACGGAGAGGCCCGCGAGCGCGTCTGTGGGGTCCTCGGTCAGGGCCAGCTGGTTGGAGGTGAGCGTCGACTGCCCGCTGACGCTGCCCGCCAGGCCGTAGAGCGTCTTGACGCGGGTGATGCTGGTGTTGGTGGTGATCACGTAGTTCCACAGCAATATCGCCAGCAGCAGCGACAGCAGCTTGTAGCCCAGGTTGTTGGACAGCGAGCCGATGATCCAGCGCAGGGGCCTGGGCAGCCGCCTGTACTTCTTGCTGGCGAACATGCGCTCGCGCATCGGGGCGCGCTTACTCTTTTTCATCTTCACGCACCTCCCTGCGCAGCGTTCCCAGCCAGGAGTACATGTTGCGCTCCGGCGTGAACAGTTCGGTCAGAAGGATGGTGAGCGACCGGGCGTCCAGATGGCGCGTCAAGCGGCCCTCGCGCGCCATGGAGATGATGCCAGTCTCCTCGGACACGATCAGCGAGACCGCGTCGGTGGCCTCGGTGATGCCGATGGCGGCGCGGTGGCGCGTGCCCAGGTCGCGGCTGATGGAGGGGTCCTCCGACAGCGGCAGTATGCAGGCCGCGGCGTTGATGCGCCGGTTGCGGATGATCATCGCGCCGTCGTGCAGCGGCGTGTTGGGCTCGAATATGTTTTCGATCAGCGCGGCGGAGATCTCCGCGTCCACGCGGGTGCCCGTCTCGATCACGTCCTCCAGGCCCGTCTGGCGCTCGATGACGATCAGCGCGCCGATGCGCTTGCGGGACATGTCGTTCATGGCCTTGACGATCTCGGTCACGGGCCGCTCCAGGTTCTCCTCCTCGGAGAGCGGCGAGTTGCCGAACATGCGGCGGATGAACTTCGACCGGCCGAGCTGGTCCAGGCCGCGGCGCACCTCCGGCTGGAACAGGATCACCAGGACCACCAGCCCCATGCTGATGATCTGGTTCAGCAGCCACGACACGGCATTGAAGTGCAAAAGGCTCGACACCCACGCCATCACCAGCACCAGCACGATGCCCTTGAACAGCGAGTTCGAGCGCGTGTGGATGACGAGCTTGATGGCGTTATAGATGAAGAAGGCGAGGATGAGGACGTCCAGCACGTTGTGCCAATCCGGCGCGACGAACAGATTGGTAAACAGCGCTCCTATTGAATTGAAGAACTCGGTGATTTGCCGCACGGCCGTCACCTCCCCGCGAATAATCAGCATTATCCAAATCTATTATAATACAAAACCCTTCAAAAGCCAACTCGCTTTTGCAAAACAGTATGAAAAATATTTGTGTCATTCTGATAGAGGACGCGTTGAGCGCCGTCCGAAGCGCGCGTTTGAAAGCATCGCGCAAACCCTATTGTCAATTTGCAATAACTCCTCCGCCTGTTTTTGGAGGGGTTGTCATTCCGCAACAATGCGCGCCCCTCTTTTTGTGAAATCAAACAATTCACAATCTGCCGCGCATCTGTTATAATAATTGCAACGATTTTTGTTAAGGAGGGTTTTCATTATGGCAAGTTTGTCTCTTCGCGGCATCTATAAGATTTATGCCGGCGACGTCGTCGCGGTCAGCGATTTCAACCTGGAGATCGAAGACAAGGAATTCATCATCCTGGTCGGGCCTTCCGGCTGCGGCAAGTCCACCACCCTGCGCATGGTGGCCGGCCTGGAGGACATCTCCAAGGGCGAGCTGTACATCGACGACAAGCTGGTCAATCATATTCCCCCGAAGGATCGCGACATCGCCATGGTGTTCCAGAGCTACGCTCTGTATCCCCACATGACGGTCTACAACAACATGGCCTTCGGCCTGAAGCTGCGCAAGATGCCCAAGGCCGACATCGACCGTCGCGTGAAGGAAGCCGCTTCCATCCTGGGCATCGAGGCCCTGCTGAACCGCAAGCCGGCGGCCC
>CACYET010000269.1:0-1034 GCA_902773515.1 uncultured Eubacteriales bacterium
CCCTTCTTGATCTCTAAATTCTTGGACATTTTCTTACACCTCGCATTCCGTCCGGGAGTCGGCCGCCCTCCGCGGCCGCTGACGGCAATTTAAAAACCCTTGCGCAAGACGCAAGGGCGGTGTGAATCCAACCATTGCGCCTCGGCGAGAAACCCGAAGGTAATCATGCTTTCGCACTCGCTGTCTATGGCACAGAGCTTTCAAAGCCAAGGATGATTATAGCAATTCGGGGCCGCGATGTCAAGAACTGCCGGGAAAGTTTAACATATCCGCCCGCGGGCTACAATAATCTAAAGTGGAATTTACCTTTCCATGTTGCAATGTGCCCCGCGCTGTGATAAACTGAGGTTTGCACTGTAAATATATAGAAGCAAAAAAACCAGGAGGAATCATATGACCACGACTTTTGAAAAGCTCTCTTCCAACAAGGTGAAGCTCGGCTTCGTCGTCGAGCCGGAGAAGTTCGAGGAGGGCCTGAAGAAGGCTTATAACAAGATGAAGGGCCGCATCAACATCCCCGGCTTCCGCAAGGGCAAGGCCCCGATGAAAGTGATCGAGAATCACTACGGCGAGGGCGTGTTCTACGAGGAGGCCTTCGACGCCATCTTCCCCGAGCTCTACCAGGCCGCGCTCAAGGAGCACGACGTGCAGGTCGTCGACCGTCCGGAGCTGGACGTGGAGCAGATCGGCCGCGGCAAGGAGCTCAAGTTCACCGTCGAGGTGTTCGTGCGCCCCGACGTGGAGCTGGGCGAGTACAAGCACCTGGGCCTGGTGAAGACCGTGGACGAGGTGACCGACGACGACGTGAACGCCGAGATCGAGCGCGCGCGCGACCGCTCCGCCCGCTGGGTGGAGATCGAGGATCGCCCCGCCAAGCTGGACGACCAGGTGAACATCGACTACGCCGGCTTCAACGGCGACGAGCAGTTTGACGGCGGCACCGCGCAGAGCCACGAGCTCATCCTGGGCTCCGGCAGCTTCATCCCCGGCTTCGAGGATCAGCTGGTGGGCCACAAGGTGGGCGAGGAAGTGGA
>CACYET010000269.1:1044-3815 GCA_902773515.1 uncultured Eubacteriales bacterium
CTGGCGGGCAAGCCCGTGGTGTTCAAGGTGAAGATCAACGGCATCCGCGAGAAGGAGATGCCCGCGCTGGATGACGACTTCGTGACCGAGGTGTCCGAGACCGCCAACAACGTCGAGGAGTACAAGGCCGAGATCCGCGCGAACCTGGAGAAGGCCGCTGACGAGCGCGCCGAGGCCGCGTTCGAGAACGAGGTGCTGGAGAAGGTCTGCGAGAACGCGAAGGTGGACATCCCCGCCGCGATGATCGACGAGCAGATCGACAACATGCTACGCGACATGGAGATGCGCATGGCCTACCAGGGCATGAAGCTGGACGACTACTTCAAGTACACCGGCCAGACCCGCGAGCAGGTGCGCGACATGTACAAGCCCCAGGCCGAGGAGCGCGTGCTGGGCCAGCTGGTGATCGAGGCCGTGAAGAAGGCTGAGAACATCGAGGCCACCGACGAGGAGACCGACGCCGAGATGGCCAAGTACGCCGAGCAGAACAAGAAGAGCCTCGAGGACTTCAAGAAGATGCTCTCCGACGGCGACAAGGAGTACTTCGCCGAGGCCGCCGCCGTGCGCAAGACCATCGATTTCCTGAAGGCGAACGCGGAATAATCGCTGCGCGAGTATAATGGGAAATGGGAAATGGGCGCCGTATAATCCGCCGTCCCGGCAACATACTTAATGAGTAGCGCGGGATGGCGGAACGCCCTCATTTCCCATTTCCCATTCCGCATTCTTCGTTCTTCATTCTTCATTATTCATTATTCATTATTCATTCTTCATTGTAAAGGGGGTTGTGCCCATGAACCTGGTGCCCTATGTCATTGAACAGACCAACCGCGGCGAACGCTCCTACGATATCTACTCGCGCCTGCTGAAGGACCGCATCATCTTCCTGGGCGGCGAGATCGACGACGACGTGGCCAACACCGTCGTGGCGCAGATGC
The DNA here is from genome assembly GCA_902773515.1 of uncultured Eubacteriales bacterium. GTDB lineage: Bacteria > Bacillota > Clostridia > Christensenellales > Aristaeellaceae > UBA2862. Next base: position 1,983 of record CACYET010000269.1, read on the forward strand.
TCTTCCTCGAGATGGAAGACCCGGACGCCGACATCATGCTCTACATCAACAGCCCTGGCGGCGCGGTGTCCGCGGGCATGGCCATCTACGACACGATGCAATACCTGAAGTGCGAGGTGTCCACGCTGTGCGTGGGCCTGGCCGCCTCGATGGGCGCGTTCCTGCTGGCGGCGGGCGCGAAGGGCAAGCGCAAGGCCCTGCCCCACGCCGAGATCATGATCCACCAGCCGCTTGGCGGCGCGAAGGGCCAGGCCACCGACATCCAGATCCAGGCCGAGCAGATCCTTCGCATCAAGAAGACGATGAACGAGTTGCTGGCGAAAAACACCGGCAAGCCGCTCAAGACCATCGAGAAGGACACCGACCGCGATCACTTCATGACCGCCGAGCAGGCGAAGGACTACGGGCTGATCGATGAGATCATCGCCCCGAGGAGATAAGCCATGGCAAACAGCAAGGATTCTTTCAAGAAGCAGGTGCGCTGCTCGTTCTGCGGCAAGACCGCGGACCACGTGCGCCGCATGATCTCCGGCCCCAACAACACCTACATCTGCAATGAGTGCGTGCTGCTGTGCAACGAGATCGTGTCCGACGACGTGGAGTCGATCACCAGCGCCGGCGAGCCCGACATCAAGAAGCCCCAGGAGATCAAGGAGATCCTCGATCAGTACGTGGTGGGCCAGGAGCAGGCCAAGAAGGCGCTGTCCGTAGCCGTGTACAACCACTACAAGCGCATCCGCTGCATGGGCAACCGAAAGAGCGACGTGGAGCTGCAAAAGAGCAACATCGTCATGCTCGGCCCCACCGGCTGCGGCAAGACCTATCTGGCCCAGACGCTGGCCAAGATACTGAACGTGCCCTTCGCCATCGGCGACGCCACCAGCCTGACCGAGGCCGGCTACGTGGGCGAGGACGTGGAGAACGTGCTGCTCCGCCTGATCCAGAACGCCGATTTCGACGTGGAGCTGGCTCAGCGCGGCATCATCTACATCGACGAGATCGACAAGATCGCCCGCAAGAGCGAGAACCCGTCCATCACGCGCGACGTGTCCGGCGAGGGCGTGCAGCAGGCGCTTCTGAAGATCCTGGAGGGCACCATCGCGTCCGTTCCCCCGCAGGGCGGCCGCAAGCACCCCTTGCAGGAGTTCATCCAGATCGACACCAGCAACATCCTGTTCATCTGCGGCGGCGCGTTTGACGGCATTGAAAAGATCGTCGAGAGCCGCATCGGCAAGAAGGTGATGGGCTTCGGCGCGGAGGTCAAGGGCAAGAACGACCAGACCAACGCCGAGATCATGTCCCAGGTGCGCCCGGAGGACCTGCTGCGCTTCGGCCTGATCCCGGAGTTCATCGGCAGGCTGCCGGTGCTGGTGACGCTGAACAGCCTGGACGAGGAGGCGCTGGTGAAGATCCTCACCGAGCCGAAGAACGCGCTGGTGCGCCAGTACGCGAAGCTGCTGTCGTTTGACGACGTGGAGCTGGAGTTCACCCCCGACGCGCTGCAGGCCATCGCCCAGCAGGCGCTCGGCCGCAAGAGCGGCGCGCGCGGCCTGCGCGCCATCATCGAGGGCGTGATGCTGGACACGATGTACGAGCTGCCGTCGCTGGAGAACGTGCGCAAGTGCGTCATCACCAGGGAGGCCGTGTTGAACGGCGAGAAGCCCACGCTGATCTACGGCGAGAGCGAGAAGGCCCTGCCCGAGCCCGAGCCCGCGCTCTCCGACGTGTTTGAGGACGCGCCCCTCGCCGACGCCCCCACGGCGGGGTAAGGCGAGAAAAGAAAAGATCCTTCGCTCCGCTCAGGATGACATGGTTGACGTTTGACGCGTCGTT
>CACYET010000270.1 GCA_902773515.1 uncultured Eubacteriales bacterium
CGAAAAACACCTTCTCCAGGTCGTCCGACTCGTACATCAGCGCGCTCTCGCGACGGAACATGTTGCCCGCGCAGTAAAACGACACGCTTTGAAGCCGCCCCGCCGACGGGTTGGTATAGATGAGGCGCTGCGTGATGCGCAGCGCCTGTTGATCGGCCAGGTATTCCATCGTGAGTTCGCAGCGGTCGCGCGTGGAAGCGACTTCGGTCGGTTCCTCGGCCAGCGCGCTGATCAGCGCGCTGAACACCACGCCACCCGCCAGCAGCACCGCGAGGGCGATGGCCAGGATGCGAACGAGCTTCTTGTTTCTCATAGACGCGCCCTCACTTCACGCCGCGGATCTTGCCCAGCGGCCAGATGACCTCGCGCACGTGGCCCACGATGTCCTTCTTGGAGATGGGGCCGACGTTGTTGGCGTCGTTGCCGTCGTTGCCGTCGCCGTCCTCGACGTCCGGGCCGTTCCAGTCGCGGGAATCGTGGCTGTTGTAGCGGTTGTCGCCCACGACAAAGTACTCGTCCTCGCCCAGCGTGTAGGCCTCGTAGTCAAAGGGGCTGGCGCTGACGAAGAACTCGGCAAAGCGCTCGTCCAGCACCTCGTCCACCTTCTCGCCGTCCCGCTCGTAGAGCACGTGCGTCACGCCGTGCTCGCACTTGACCGTGTCGCCCGGGACGGCCACGACGCGCTTGACAAAGTACTCGCGCGTCTTGAGGATGCCGAGGTTGAACCAGTCGTGCCAGCGGTTCGGGTAGTGGCAGATGACCACGTCGTCGCGGTGCACGTCGCCGAAGCGCACGTCGGCCACTGTGACGAACAGGCGCTCGCCGTTGGCCAGCGTGTCGTTCATCGAGGAGCCGTCCACGCGGATGATGCGGAACAGGAAGGACTGGATCACCACCACGATCAGCACCGCCGACACCAGCGCCACCAGCCACTCGCGAAGTTCTTTCTTCCAGCCCTTCTTCTTACGGGCGGTCACCTTGTCCTCGATCTCCGTGATCTGTTTCTCGACTTCGGTCTGTTTTTCACCGTTCTCCAGCGGCTTTCCGTTGTTTTCGTCCATTGTCGTTCTCCTCACATTGATAGGCTATCGAATCGGACCGAATCGGCCCAGCGGCAGCAATATCCACTGCGCCCGGCCCAGTATGTCCGATTTTGAGATGGGGCCCATGTCCACCATGCGGCTGTCGTAGCTCTCCGCCCGGTTGTCGCCCAGGGCCAGGTATTCATCAGCGCCCAGGGTGACGGCGTAGTCGTCGGTGGGTGTGGACAGGTAGGGCTCGTCCACCGTCTGGCCGTTGATCGCGAGCACACCGCCGCTGAAGACAACCTCGTCTCCCGGCAGGGCGACGATCCGCTTGACGTAGGTGTCGCTGCGGCCGGGAAAGCGGCACTCCACCACGTCGCCGCGTCCGGGATCGCGCGAGGCGTAGTCCCACCGCGTCACCAGCGCCACGTCGCCGCCGCGCAGCGTGTCCTCCATCGAGGCGCCCGCCACGCGGATCGTACCGAACGCGAACCTCTTGAGCGCCAGCCCCGCGCCCGCCGCCAGCAGGATGACCAGCAGCGCCGCCAGCGCGCGGCGAAGGGGCTTCACACCTCGGCCTCCCCCGCGCTCTCGACCAGCTTTTTCACGCGCTTTTCAAACACCGGGCGCTCCAGCATCACGATCCGCTGGCACTTCTCGCAGCGCATCTTGATGTCCGCGCCCACGTAGGTGACGCGCCACAGATCGTTCCCGCAGGGGTGCGCCTTGCGCATCTTCACGAGATCGCCCACGTGCAGAAGCATTCCCTCGCCTCCCTGTCGTATTATAGAAGATGAATATTGCCTCAGTGTGAACTTTACAATAACGATTGGGGACGGACTACCGCGGCAGCGCGAAGTAGTGGCTGCCTCCCGCGATGTCCGACACGCACAGCGCCAGCTCTCCGGCGTAGGCAGGCACCGCCAGCTCCCGCTGGAGCGCGCCCTCCCGCCGGTTTCGGGCGAATTCCGCCATCACGGCGTAGCCCTCGGGCCTCAGATACCCCACGGACCAGTTGTCCACGACGTCCAGCGGGTCGTCGAACTCGGGCAGGCCGGGAAGCTCGACAGAAAAGTCCTCCAGGAAGACGTGGTAGAAGCCAATGCCCGCGCGAACGCTCGCATTACATACCGACGTCGGTTTGTTTTCCGCCTCCGGCAGCATCAGACTGTAGCTGGAGCCCGCCAGCCTGCGCCGCGCGATGTTCAGCGTCAGCGGGCTGCGGTCGATGCCGATGAAGTTGCGGCCGTTGCGCCTGGCAGCCTCCAGCGTGGTGGCACTGCCCGCGAAGGGGTCCAGCACCCAGTCGCCGGGGCGCGAGGCGCACTTGACGATCCTGTCCAGCAGCGCCAGCGGCTTCTGTACGTCGAAGCCGGTGCGCTCCGGGTCCTTCTGCTGCAGGTGCGGCAGGTCCTGCCACACGTCGGTGGGTGCGACGGGATCGTCGTCGTAGTAGGTGTAGACGCGCCCGTTTGAGCGGATCGAGCGATAGACGCGGCCGTCCGGGTCCACGTGGCGGCGCATGTGGCTGGTGCGCGGCGCGGTGCGCGGTGTCTTCACGGCCTCGATGTTGAAGTCGTAGCCCTCGCCCTTGCGGTAGAAGAGGATCACGTCGTGCTTGCGGGAGAAGTGGTGGATGCTGCGCCCGCCGCTCTGGTAGACCCAGACGATCTCGTTGAGGAAGTTGTCCTCGCCGAAGATCTCGTCCATCAGCAGGCGCACGTGGGGATGGGCGCGATAGTC
>CACYET010000271.1 GCA_902773515.1 uncultured Eubacteriales bacterium
CGGCGCGGTCGATGGCGGCGCAGTCGGTGCCGATCAGCTTCACGCCGCGCTCCATCAGCGGGCGGGCGAGGTTGATGGCGGTCTGGCCGCCCAGCGACGTGATCACGCCCTCGGGCTGCTCGAAGTCGATCACGTTCATCACGTCCTCCGGCGTCAACGGCTCGAAGTAGAGCTTGTCGGAGGTCTTGTAGTCGGTGGAGACGGTCTCCGGGTTGTTGTTGATGATGATGGCCTCGTAGCCGTTGCGCCGGATGGTCTGCACGGCGTGCACGGTGGAGTAGTCGAACTCGACGCCCTGGCCGATGCGGATCGGGCCCGCGCCCAGCACGACGATCTTCTTCCGGTCGGTGCGCCTGGAGGCGTTTTCGAGGTTGTAGGACGAGTACAGGTAGGGGATGTAGGCGCCGGTGTGCAGCGTGTCCACCATCGGGAAGGCGGGCACGATGCCGTTTTCGCGCCGCAGCTTCCACACGTCCAGCTCGTCCACGCCCCAGAGCTCGGCGACGGTTTTGTCGGCAAAGCCCATCATCTTCGCGCCGAGCAGGGCCTTCAAATCGCCCTTCTTGCCCGCGAGGATGCGCTCCATCTCGACGATCTGCGCGATGCACTCCAGGAAAAGCGGCGTGATCATCGTGATCCTGGCCAGCTTGTCGATCGGCGCGCCGCGGCGAATGAGCTCGGTGACGGCGAAGATGCCGTCGGCGCGGAAGTCCTTGATGTAGCGCCAGAGGTCGTCGTCGTCCATGGCGGTGAACTTCGGAAGGCTCAGGTGGTGCGCGCCGTTCTCCAGCGAGCGCACGGACTTGAGCATGCACTCGGGAAGGCTCGCGCCGATGCCCATCACCTCGCCGGTGGCCTTCATCTGCGTGCCCAGCAGGTTCGGCGCGGAAGCAAACTTGTCGAACGGGAAGCGCGGGAACTTGGCCACGACGTAGTCCAGGCTCGGCTCGATGGCCGCGGTGCCGCCCGCGACGGGGATCTCCTCCAGCGCCATGCCCAGCGCGATCTTCGCCGTGACGGAGGCGATCGGATAGCCCGAGGCCTTGGATGCCAGCGCGGACGACCGACTGACGCGGGGGTTGACCTCGATCAGGTAGTATTCGCTGGTCTCGGGGTGCAGCGCGAACTGCACGTTGCAGCCGCCCTCGATCTTAAGTTCCCGGATGATCTTGATCGCGCTGTCGTTGAGCATCTTCAGGTCGTGCTCGTTCAGCGAGAGGATGGGGGCCACGACGATGCTGTCGCCGGTGTGCACGCCCACGGGGTCGACGTTCTCCATGCCGCAGATGGTGATGGCGTGGTCGTTGCTGTCGCGCATGACCTCGAACTCGATCTCCTTGTAGCCCTTCACGCTCTTTTCGACCAGCACCTGGTGGACCGGCGAGAGCTTAAAGCCGTTCGTGCCGACCTCGATCAGCTCCTCCTCGTCGTAGGCGAAGCCGCCGCCGGTGCCGCCGAGCGTGAACGCCGGGCGCAGCACCACCGGATAGCCGATCTCCTTCGCGGCCTTTTTGGCCTGTTCCAGATCGTAGGTGATCTTCGAGGGGATGACCGGCTCGCCGATCGACTGGCACATCTCCTTGAACAGCTCGCGGTCCTCGGCGCGCTCGATGGACGTGAACGGTGTGCCCAGCAGCTCCACCTGGCACTCCTTCAAAACGCCTTTCTTCTCCAGCTGCATGGCCAGGTTCAGGCCGGTCTGGCCGCCGATGCCGGGCACGATGGCGTCCGGGCGCTCGTAGCGCAGGATCTTGGCGACGTACTCCAGCGTGAGCGGCTCCATGTACACCTTGTCGGCGATGGAGGTGTCGGTCATGATCGTGGCGGGGTTGGAGTTGCAGAGGATCACCTCGTAGCCCTCCTCCTTCAGCGCCAGACACGCCTGGGTGCCGGCGTAGTCAAATTCCGCCGCCTGCCCGATGACGATGGGGCCCGAGCCGATGATGAGTACCTTCTTGATGTCTGTGCGCTTGGACATGTTTGTACCTCCGTTGTGTTCAGTGTTGGGATTTGCCGTTGTTCAGCCTTCACCGGTGGGGAAGGCTAAGATTGCCATACCGTGTTTCCCTGGTACAGCGTCTCCACGCACCTTCCGTTCACCTTCCAGCCTTCAAACGGCGTGGCCCTGCCCATGGAGAGGAAGTCGGCGGGGTCGATTGTGTACTCGCAGGAGAGGTCCCACAGGGCCAGATTCGCGTCCGCGCCGACCGCCAGGCCCTCGCGGGGCAGGCCGAAGCGCCGGGCCGGGGCGAAGCTCATCAGGTCGACGAGCCTTTCGAGGGAGAGGCGCTTCTGCTCTTTCACAAGGCAGGTGTACAGCAGCGGGAACGCGGTCTCGAGCCCGACGATGCCCATGGCGCTGCCTTTGAGGCCCTTCGCCTTTTCCGCGGCGGCGTGGGGGGCGTGGTCGGTGGCGATCATGTCGATGGTGCCGTCCGCGAGGCCCTCCAGCAGCGCCGCGCGGTCCTCGGCGGCGCGCACCGGCGGGTTCATCTTGAAGCGGCCCTCGTCCATCAGGTCCGCATCCGTGAGCAGCAGGTAGTGCGGCGCGGTCTCGCAGGACACGTCGAGGCCGTCCGCCTTGGCCCGGCGGATCAGCTCGACGCTCTCCTTCGTGGAGATGTGGCAGACGTGGTAGGCGCAGCCGGTCTCGCGGACGAGATCGAGATCGCGGGCGATCTGGCCCCACTCGCTCTCGGAGCAGATGCCCGGCAGGCCGTGCGCGCGGGCGTACGCGCCGTCGTGGACGCA
>CACYET010000272.1 GCA_902773515.1 uncultured Eubacteriales bacterium
CGCGAGCCGGACCACTGCTGCCGCCCGCGCCCGCCGCGGCCCCTGCCGCCGCCCGAGCCCCGCTGCGGGGGAAGGGGGAGGCTGTATGGGACGTGGAGATAGGGAATGAAGAATGAAGACTGAAGACTGAAAAATGAAGACTGAAGAATGGAGAGTGGAGAGTGGAGAGTGGAGAGTGGAGAGTGGAGTGTGGAGAGTGGAGTGTGGAGTTAGAGGGGCTTTTTGTGCGCGATCTGCGGTTCCCGGGCATCCTTATCTCAACTCTAAACTCTCAACTCTAAACTCTCAATCATATTCCTTGTATACCCCGCATATATACCTTCCAGAGCGTTACAGATCGAAAGGAAGGTAACTATGGACAAGATACGTGTGATGCTGGCGGACGACAACCTGAGCCTGCTGAGGCTGCTGTCGGACTTCCTCGGGCGCAAGGGGGACATCGAGCTGGTGGCGGCGGTGTCGGACGGCGTGGAGATCCCGGACGCCGTGCGCCAGTACGCGCCGCAGATCCTGGTGATGGACATCATCATGCCCCGGCGCGACGGCTTCATGACGCTGGAGGCGCTGGGGGCGATGGACGCCGCGCTCAGGCCGCGGGTGATCGTGCTCACGGGCCTGGCGCGCGACGACTTCATCATGCGGGCCATCGCGCTGGGGGCCAGCTACTACATGGTGAAGCCCTTTGACATGGAGCTGCTCCACGAGCGCATCCTGGAGGTGGCGCGCGAGCAGCCCGCCTCGATTCTGGCCGGCAGCGCCCCGGCGGAGGGCGCGGAAGAGTCGGTGGACGAGCAGATCACGAACCTGTTTCTGACGCTGGGCATCCCCGCGCACATCAAGGGCTATCAATACCTTCGCGAGGCCGTGCGGATGGTGCTGGAGAACCACGACGTGATCAACCGCATCACCAAGGAGCTGTACCCCGGCATCGCCCGCCGGTTCGACACCTCCGCCAGCAAGGTGGAGCGCGCCATGCGCCACGCCATCGAGGTGGCCTGGACGCGCGGGCGGCTGGACGCCGTGAACCAGATGTACGGCTATCGCGTGTTCGCCCGCGAGGACAAGCCTACCAACGGCGAGTTCATCGCGATGGTGTCCGACAAGCTGGCGGTGAAGAAGACGGCGTAGGGGAGTGAGGAGTGTGGAGAGTGGAGTGTGGAGTGAGGAGTGAGGAGTTGTAGGGGCGGCGATGCGCCGCTGGGAGCGGTCCCACCGCCCGCCTAAACGAAGCGAAAAGATCCTTCACTTCGTTCAGGATGACAGCCTGGCAGAAGCCCTGTTGTTGTCATCCTGAGCGAAGCGAAGGATCTTTAATGTCCCCGCGGGGGCGTATGCTCCCGCGCCTTGCTTTTTTGGGGCGCATCGCGTATAATGATATTCATACAAGTATGCCATCCGGGAGAAGAACGCCATGTCGACGCTGCGGACCATCAAGGTTGCCCTTCGCAAGAACCAGAAGCTGTTTGAACTGCTGCACCCGTTTCACAAGGCGTGGCGCACGGCGCTGATGCGCTGGGCCCAGGCCCATTATGGCATCAACCCCAAGAAGGTGATCTTCTCCAGCTTCGAGGGCCGCAGCTACAACGACAACCCGCGCTACATCTCCGAGCGCCTGCACGCGCTGTGCCCCGAGGCCGAGATCGTCTGGCTGTTCCAGACGAAGGCGATCGACAGGGTGCAGGTGCCGCCCTACGTGAAAAAGCAGTACCGCATCACGCGCGCGGGGCTGATCGAGCAGGCCACCGCCCGCTTCTGGGTGGACAACTTCCGCCACACCGAATCGCTGTACCTGGCCCCCGGCAAGCAGTTCTACATCCAGACCTGGCATGGCGACCGCGGCTTCAAGCGCGTGGGCGACGACAACGAAAAGCTGGACCACAAGGTGCTGCGCATGGAGAACCAGTGCGCGATGATGATCGCGGGCTCCGAGTTCGGCAGGGGCACCTACCGCACGGCCTTCCACTTCGAGGGCGAGGTGTTGATGGACGGATGCCCGCGCAACGACATACTCCTGCGCAACGACCCGGACGAGGCCGCGGCGATCCGCCGGAAACTGGGCATCCCGGAGGGCGTGAAGCTGCTGATGTACGCGCCGACGTACCGCGACGCGCTGGAGAAGTGCGCGCAGGACGCCGTGCTGGACATCTCCCGCACGCTGGACCACCTGGAAAAGACGACGGGCGAGACCTGGCGCTGCCTCTACCGCGCGCACTACCTGAACACGGCGCTGAACGTGAAGGCGGACGATCGGCTGATCGACGCCGGAAGCTACCCGGAGATGGCGGAGCTATTGCTGGTGACGGACATGCTGATCACCGACTACTCCTCCTGCGGCGGGGACTTCGCGCTGCTGCGCCGCCCGCTGTTCCTCTACCACGCGGACGCGGAGGAATACCTGCGCGAGAGCCGCAGCTTCTACTTCGACATCGAAAAATCCCCGTTCCTGGTGGCGCACGATCAGGCGGAGCTGGAAAGGCTGATCGACGAGACGGACGCCGAAAGGGCCCGCGAGAACTGCGAGGCGCTGGACGCCTTCTTTGGCACCACCGAGACCGGCCATGCCGCCGACGCAGTGTGCCAGTACATCATGGACAGAATGAACTGATACACGGAGGATAGATATGGGCATCGACCGCTACACCCACCTGGCCAGCGCCTACCGCTACCTGCTGGTGCGCTGCGGCAGGCTCCTGAAGGGCATCGACCCGGAAAAGGTGGTATTCTG
>CACYET010000273.1 GCA_902773515.1 uncultured Eubacteriales bacterium
GATGTCGTCAACCGCTTTCAGGAAGCGTATGATGTCCTGAATCTTCTTTTCGTTCTCCTCCGCCTTCGAGCCGCCGACGTGTCCGGACACCTGCCGGCCGCGCTGGATCAGGTCGTGCGTGATGGACGAGCGGGAAGCCTGGAGGATGAGCGGGAGCGAACGATAGAAGGAGTTCTGGAACACGAGCGCGTCTTCGTCCGTGTATCGTATGTTGTCGGCGATGTTGCTGCGCGCAATCAGCTCCGGTCCCCGCTTGGCGGCCTGGAGAGCCTCCACGGCCTGGCGCTTCTTCACCAGCGCGAGCGCCGCAAGCGCGGCGAGGCCCGTCAGAAGCAGCATCGCCATCAGCCCGGCGCGCGTGCGCCGCGCCGGCCAGCCGAAGGGGCTGCCGCTTTTCACGGCGGCCGCCGCGTCCGCCGCCGGGAGGGCCATGCCCTGGAAGTGCCCCACCGCAAAAAGCGTGGCGAACGGGACGGAGAGCCGCTGCGCGCTGCTGTCGGCCGCCGTGACGTCCACACCGTCCGACGTAGGGAAGATCGAGCACAGCTCCGCGCCGGCCACGGCCGGATTCACGGCGTAGGCGCCATCCTTGGCCATCGCAACCTGGTTGCGGCCCTGGGCGAGCGGATCGGCCGCGATCGCGCTGGAGCCGACGCGCCACAGCAGGACCGTTCCCGCGTCCACGCCTTCGCGTTCGATGCGGAACACCCACGGCCCGAGGGCGCACGCGACGCCGGCGGTGAGGTGGAAGTCCGTACCCGTCTTGGGGCCCGAGGACACGAGCTGGTCGCCCTTGGCGGAGGCCAGCGTCCAGCCGTCCTCGTCGCGCACGAGCGCGCCCAGCACCTCCGCGCCCTGCGGCACGGTCTCCACGAGCTGCGGCTTGTCGCCGACAAGCAGCATGAGCGGCTTCGCGAAGCCCGCGAGATCGCGTTCCAGCAGCATCTCGCCGTCCGTTGAGAATACCTTGAGTTTTTCCTGCATGTTCAAGCTCCTGGCTGGCACGTCCCTACTACTACAACTTTTTGGCGGCTTTGCCGTCGTCCTCCGGCGGAATCTTCGTGGCGAGAATGTCGGCGGCGCGGCGCACGTCCACGCGTTCGCCCATCAGCGTGGCGTGCGACATGATCCATTTCGCCTGGCGGCGCGCCTTGTCCCAGTCGCCCATGGCGACGGCCTTGTCCAGGATCACGAACCATTCTTCCACATCCTTGCTCCGCTCCTTCAGCAGATGCTGGTAGAGCGTGAAGTCCTCCGACGACAGGGCGACAGACTCCTGGCGGATGGACGACAACAGGCGCAGCGCCTCGCGGTAGTGCTGGAGCGCCGGCAGGAGCGCCGTCTCCGGCTCCGCTTCGGCGCGGGCGGCGAACAGGCGCCACAGCGCCATCTCGCGCCCCACCTGAAGGTGCGTGGCGGCGTTCTGCCGGGCGGTGAACTTGCTGGAGTCCACGATCGGGCGGTCGATTGACTCGCGCATCTCAGGGATGTCGAAATCCTCGAACAGGCGGCGGAAGAACTGGTGTATCTCGTCCGCGACCGGCGCATCGCCGTCCCGCCACAGTCCCCATAGCACGTACCGGACCTCACCGGCGTAGAACACCATGGACTCGCCCTCGAATTCGGAGATGTCGAAGAGCATGTGCACGGCCGTCACGCCCGGACGCACAGTCAGCCGCTCCAGGCCGATCACCTTCATCGGGAGCTCGTCGGGGAGTCCCTCAAGGTGCTCGGCCAGGATGTCCTCCTCCACCAGATGGAGCACGATGGCGGGGTTCACGTCGAGCGCATGGTAGGCGAAGCCCGGGTCTGCCTCCGCAAGCAGGAAGATGACGGGGATGTCCTGCCCCTTCTTTCGGAACACGGCAAGCGTGTTGGCGTCCTTGCCATACGCCTCCCAGCCGAGCGGGAGACGGACCGTGAAGAACGGCAGCTCCACTTCGGCCTGAACCGGCTCTTTCAGCTTCTCGCGCGCCTTAGCCAGCGCGCTCCAGGCGCCATAGTCCCAGAGCAGCACGCCAAAAAGCAGGACGAGGGCAAGCGACCACAGCACCGTACGCGCCGAGTAGGCGGTCGGCACGAGAATGGGCTTTTGACTGTTCTTCTGCATGACTTTTACCTGTTAATGAACTGTATGACCAACGGAGCGAACAGAACGATGAAGATTCCCGGAAGAATCAGGAGCAGCAGGGGAAACGACATGTTCACCACGGCCTTCTGCGCCTGCGTCTGGGCCTTGACGCGCGCGGCGTGGCGGATGAGCTGCGCCGCCCCCTGGAGGTTCTCGGCCACGGACGTGCCCATCTCCAGCGACTGCGCGAGCGTGGAGAACACGGCGTTGGCCTCGTTGGTGCCCACGCGCGCCGCGACGTTGTTCAGCGCGGCGGCCAGCGACGTGCCGATGGTGGTCTCGGCCACCACGCGCGAAAGCTCGTCCCGCACCGGGCCGCCCGGCATCACGTCGATCACGGAACGGATTGCCGAAAGCAGGTCGCCGCCGGACTGCGCCACGAGCCGCATCACGTCGAGCGCGCCGGGCAAATCGCGCGTGAACTTGCGTGTGCGCTCAAGCGCCGCCGACTTGAGGCCGCTTTCCGGATAGGCGTACAGCAGCACGGCGAAGAACACCGCCCCCATGAGCGTCAGGCCGCCGGAGAGCCGCAGCATCGCGCCCAGCGGCAGGACGAAAGAGGTTATTTCTCTTGTC
>CACYET010000274.1 GCA_902773515.1 uncultured Eubacteriales bacterium
GATCTACCTGGTGTTCTGGATGATCATGCGCAGCCTGGAGGTGCCCTTCTTCATGCAAAGCCTGTCGGTGGCGCTGGGCATGCTGCTGTCCATCGCGGTGTTCGTGGGCTACAGCATCTTCCACGACGCCTACTTCAAGGCCTCGGAGAGCCCGAAGCACTGGCTCATCATCATCTGCGCGGCGGGCCTGCTGAACCTGGGCATCGGCGTGTGGCACCTGTTCCGCGAGACCACGCTGCAGGGGCGGCTGTATGAGAACTACAACCTGTTCGTGGGCCTTCTGCTGGTGGTGACGCTGGCGTTCATCGTCGTCAAGCGCGCCATGGACCGGCGCGGCGCGGAGGAGTGACATGAAAAACCTGAAATTGAAGGCCGCCCGCGCCGGAAAGGACATGTCCCAGCAACAGCTGGCCGACGCGGTGGGCGTCTCCCGCCAGACCATCAACGCCATCGAGAAGGGCGACTACAACCCCACCATTAAGCTGTGCGTCGCCATCTGCCGGGCGCTGGACCGCACGCTGGACGAGCTGTTCTGGCCGGAGGCGGAGGCGTAAACCGCGTGACCGGGCCGCGAGGCCCGGTCACTTATTTTCGTTACATCGCGATTTTCTCTTTGACATGCGCCGCTTTTTCCGGTATAATATGGTAGAAAGGGGAGGTGGACCCATGTCGAAATGGATAAAATACGTGAGCGCGCTGCTCGTGGCGGCGCTGTTGATGGCGCTGTGCCTTCCCCCCTCCCTGGCCGAGGGCGACCTGGACGATACCGGCCTGGACATCGAATACGAGACCATCGAGCCGGACGACGTCGATTCGCCCGATAATGAGGACGGCGATGAGGACGGGACGCCCATGCCCGCCGGCGCGGAGAGCCTCGAGGGCACAGGGCTGACGCTGGACGACGGCCCGGGCGACCCCGCGCCGTCCGACGGCGCCGTCGTCTCCCAGCCCGATGTCTCCCAGACCGAGGGCGATCCCGACGGCGATCCCGGCGAAGAGAACCTCTCCCCCGTCACCGTCGAGCTGCCCGAGCCCGGGGAGTGCGTGATCATCCCCGAGGGCGGCCTGGACAGCGAGGAAGCCGCCGCCGGGTTCATCGAGCAGACGATGAACGAGCAGCCCGCGCGGGGCCGGGCGATGCTGCGCGCCGCCTTTGCCAATACCGCCGGGAACCACCTGACGGGCGCGGAGCAGCGCCTGTACAACGTCCTCAAGCCGAAGGTGATCCAGGTCGCCAAGGGCGAGATCAGCGACACCTGGTTCAACATCCCCGTCAAGGACATCTACGAAAACCGCGCCTACACCGCCGCGGACCTGGGCCTGTCCTCCATCTACAAAAACGGCCAGCTGTCCCCGGATGCGGTCCTCAAGTTCTGGGATGTCGTCTCCCCGGACATCCAGAAGGTCATGAGCGCCCTGATGGCGGACTGCCCCTACGAGATGTTCTGGTTTGACAAGACCAGCGGCATCCGCTGGAACTACGTGGGCTACCAGCTGTCGGGCGACGCCCTGCGCATCCGCGATTACGACACCGGCACAGTCTACTACAAGTTCAGCGTCGCCAGCGGCTATTCCGCCACCGGCGAGAAAAACACCTTCCAGACCAACGCGACCCGGATCGCCTCGATCCAGACGGCCTCGCAGAACGCCCGCAGGATCATCGACAACTGCGCCGTCTATCAGGACGACCTCGACAAGCTGACGTACTACAAGAACGCCGTCTGCGACCTGGCCTCCTACAACTACGACACCGCGAACGTCAACTACGGCGATCCCTGGCAGATCATATGGGTGTTCGACGGCGACGAGAGCACCAAGGTGGTGTGCGAGGGCTACGCCAAGGCCTTCCAATACCTGTGCGACGAGACCAGCTTCAACGGCAGCGTGACCGTCACGAGCGTCACCGGCTTCATGTACAACGACACCAACGGCGGCGGGCGGCACATGTGGAACCTCGTCAACTACGGCGGCGTGAACTACATAGCCGATCTCACCAACTGCGACGAGGGCTGCGCGGGCTATCCCGACCTGCTGTTCATGAAGGGCTACTCCTTCGCCGAGTACAACACCTGGGGCGACACCTATTACTTCCGCCTCTCCGACAGCAAGACCCTGCGCTACATGTTCGACGACAGCGTGGTCAACCTGTACGGCAAGGACAACCTGGAGGTCTCGGACGACCCCGTCGGCCCGGGCGTGCAGGGCCAGGCGCTCGGCACCAGCGGCCTCACCTGGAGCATGAGCAATTCCGGCGTGCTGTACATCCGCGGCAAGGGCGCGATCCCGAATTACTCCGCGAGCAATCCCGCCCCCTGGGCCGGAGCCGACCTCAAGCAGGTCACGCTCTCGGGCGGCATCACCGCCATCGGCACATACGCCTTCCGGGGTTGCGCGAACCTGAAGCAGGTCACGATCCCGCCGAGCGTGACGTCCATCTCGGACGACGCCTTTGAGGCCTATCCCGATCCCGCCATGCGCGTGAGCTGCAACGGCCTCATCATACAGACCTGCAAGTCCCAGAGCATCATCGAATACGCCCAGCGAAACCAGCTCGCCTACAGGGTCAACCACGGCCTGACGGCCACGGACTGGGCCATCGAGCCCACCTGTACCGAGCCGGGCCTGACGCAGGGCTGCCACTGCTCGATCTGCGGCTTCGTGGCCGTCGAGCAGGAGGTCGTGCCCCCGACCGGCCACAACTT
>CACYET010000275.1 GCA_902773515.1 uncultured Eubacteriales bacterium
GCGCTATGTGCGCGCGCTGCTGTGGTTCGGCGCGGCGCTGCTCGTCAAGCCGCAGGCGCTGCTGTTCGGCCCGGTGGGTCTGGCGGCGATCGTCGCCGGCATCGCGAACAGCGAACCCGAACAGCGCAGGGAGCGGCTGCGCGGGCTGTTCGTCGGCGCGGCGGCGTGCCTGGGGCTGCTCTACGCGGTGGCGTTTCTGTGCTGCATCGGGCAGGTGTCCGGCGTCGGTCAGGCGCTCACCCGGCCCGTGTCGTGGCTCGTCGAGCTCTACACCGGCACGGTGGGCGGCTATCGCTACGTGACCGTGAACACGCTGAACCTGCACTACCTGCTGGGCATGAACTGGGCGCGCGTGGAGGAGCACGGCGGCGCGACGGCGCTGGCGTGGGTCCTGTTTGCGCTGTCCTACGTCGGCTGTATCTTCCTCACAATCAAGGGCGCGAACAAGCCGCGGCGGCTGTTCCTGACCGGCGGGCTGCTGATCGTGCTGGTGTGCACGTTCGGGCCGATGATCCACGAGCGCTACATCTTCCCGGGCGTGCTGCTGCTGGCGCTGGCCTACGGCGCGGAGCGCGACCGGCGGCTGCTGATCTCGCTGACGGCGCTGTGCTGCACGCTGTTCATGAACGAGGTCCTGGTGCTCCAGGGCGGGCTGACCGAGGCCAACTTCGGCCACCTGCAGCAGAGCGAGCACTGGCTGAACTGCCTCCTGTCCGCCGTGAACGTGCTGAACGCGCTGTTTCTCGCGTGGACGGCGGCGGACCTCTGCCTGCGCGACCATGTGCTGCTGCTGCGCAAGCCCGGGCGCGAGGCGATCCCCGCGGGCGCCTACACGCTGACGCGCGAAGCGGACTACCGCATGGGCATCCGGCGCGCGGACCTTCTGCTGATGGCGGCGGTGACGGCGCTCTACAGCGTGCTGGCCTTCACGAACCTCGGCGTCACGCAGGCCCCGCAGTCCGGCTGGACGGCCAGCCGCGGCGGCGAGGCGGTGGTGTTCGACCTCGGCCGGACGCAGACCTTCCACATGACCTACTACGGCGGCATCTGCAACTCCACCTTCACGGTGGAGCTCTCGAACGACGGCGAGGCCTGGACCGAGCCCTGCTGGGCGAAGTACGCGCAGGGCGAGGTGTTCCGCTGGCTGTGGTACACCCCGATGGACGAGAAGCAGAACGTGCTGTACAACGAGACCGTGCCCTCCGGCGACGGCTCGGCCTATGTCACCTACGCCGGGGGCGGCGTCGCCAACCCGACGCAGACCGCGCGCTACGTGCGCCTGACGGCCCAGTCCGCAGGGCTTCTCCTGTACGAGGTGGGCTTCCTGGATGAGGACGGCAACGCGCTGCCCATCGCCAAGGTCGAGCAGACCGGCCAGATGGAGGGCGCGGACAGCGCCGCGCTGCTGATCGACGAGCAGGCCACGGTGCCGCCGATCCCTACCTATCTCAACTCCAGCTACTTCGACGAGATCTACCACGCCCGCACGGCGTTTGAGCACCTGCACGGCCTGAACGCCTACGAGTGGACGCACCCGCCGCTGGGCAAGGTGCTGATGATGGTCGGCATCGACCTGTTCGGCATGACGCCGTTCGGCTGGCGCTTCATGGGCGCGCTGGTGGGCGTGTTGATGGTGCCGCTGATGTACCTGCTGGCGAAGCAGCTGACGAAGGACGTGCGGCTGTCGTTCGTCGCGATGTGCCTGATGGCGCTGGACTCGATGCA
The DNA here is from genome assembly GCA_902773515.1 of uncultured Eubacteriales bacterium. Lineage (GTDB taxonomy): Bacteria > Bacillota > Clostridia > Christensenellales > Aristaeellaceae > UBA2862. The sequence goes on from CACYET010000275.1 coordinate 1,726, forward strand.
CTTCACGCAGACCCGCATCGCCACCATCGACAGCTACGCCGTGTTCTGGATCATGCTGATGTACCTGTTCATGTTCCGCTACACGCAGATGAGCTATAACCGCGAGCCGCTGGGCAAGACGCTGATCCCGCTGGGGCTGTGCGGCGTGACGATGGGCGTCGCCTGGGCGACGAAGTGGATCGGCCTCTACGCCTCGGCGGGGCTGGCGATCCTGTTCTTCTGGACGGTGTTCCAACGCCTGCGGGAGCTCAAATACCTGAAGGACAGGGCGCAGAGCCTGAAGAGCCTCGCGACCACGCTGGCGTTCTGCGTGGTGTTCTTCGTGATCATCCCCGCGCTGATCTACTACTTCAGCTACTACTGGTTCCTGCGGGCGGAGGGCGTGCGCTCGCTGGGCGACATGCTGTCGCGCCAGTGGGTAAACCGGGTGGTCGAGCTGCAAAAGAGCATCTTCAACTACCACGCGGGCCTCGGCGGCGACACCCACTACTTCCGCTCGCCCTGGTACCAGTGGCCCGTCATCTGGTGGCCCATGTGGTACTACTCCGGCACCGGCTACCTGCCCGAGGGCACCATCTCCTCCATCAGCTGCATGGGCAACCCGGCGGTGTGGTGGTTCGGGCTCGTCGCGCTGCTGTTCACGGTGGGAAGGATCTGCTTCAAGCGGCGGGCGCACCGCGCGGACGTGCTCGTGGTGGTCGGCTTCGCCAGCCAGTTCCTGCCGTGGGTGATCGTGCCGCGCTCGACCTTCATCTACCACTACTTCGCCAGCGTCCCCTTCATCATACTGGCCTCCGCGCTGCTGCTGGACGCCATCCGAAGGCGCAGCGAGTCCGCCTTCAACGTGACCGCCGGGGCGCTGCTGGGCGCGGCGCTGCTGCTGTTCGGCGCGTTCTACCCGCTGGAGAGCGGCCTGCCCTGCCCGCGCAGCTACGCGCGGCACCTGCGCTGGTTCAAGTGGTACAACT
>CACYET010000276.1 GCA_902773515.1 uncultured Eubacteriales bacterium
AGCCTGAGGCGCTTGAAGCGGCGCTTCTTCAGGATGTCGTGCAGCGCGCCGAAGCCGAGGCCGCCGATCACCACCAGCCCCACCGCCGTCAGGTTGATCAGGATGTCGCCGGTGTAGCCCGTCAGGCTCCTGCCGCCGCCGAACAGGTCAAACCCGGCGTTGCAGAACGCCGAAACCGCGTGAAACAGCGCAAAAAACGCGCCCTTTCCGGGGCCGTAGGCCGGGATCAGGCGGATCGCGAACAGCGCTGCGCCGACGAGCTCCACCGTGAAGGCGCTGCGGGCCACCCACGAGATCAACGCCACGACGCCGCCCATGTCGTCCTCGTTCAGCGAGTCCTGCATGATCATGCGCTCGCGCATCGAAATGCTGTGGCCCATCGCCCGAAAGATCAGCGTGGCGAAGGTCATGAAGCCCAGGCCGCCGATCTGGATCAATACCAGCAGCACCACGTGGCCGAACGTGGAGTAGACCGTGCCGGTGTCGACCACCACCAGGCCCGTGACGCACACGGCGGAGGTGGCGGTGAACAGCGTGTCAAACCACGGCACGGCCACGCCCGTGGCCGACGCGACGGGCAGGGCCAGCAGCACGCTGCCCAGCAGTATGATGGCCAGGAAGCCCAGCGCGATCATCGGCAGGGCGTTGAAGCCGGAGCGCCGGTACAGCCGTTGGACCATGGCCTGTATAAACCGATGCCGGTTCTTTCTGTGCCTCTCCCCGACGGAGAGGGGTCCCTTCCAGTTAGAAAGCACGCTAAATCCTCTCGATCTTCACCATATCCAGGAAGGCCCTGTACATCGTCTTGTCGATGCCCTTGTAGCCCTCGGTCATGCAGCGGGCGCTGGCGCAGGCCACGCCCATGCGGAAGGCCTCCTCCAGGTCGTTGTCGGCCATGAACCCGGCGGCGAGGCCCGCCACCATGGCGTCCCCCGCCCCGACGGTGCCCTTGACCTCGATGTTCATGCGCGGCGCGTAGAGGGTCCTTGTGCCGTCGGTGATCAGCGCGCCCTCCGCGCCCAGCGACACCGCCGTCACCTCGACGCCCATGTCGATGTACTTCAGCGCGGCCTTCTCGATGTCCTTGAGGCTCGTGAGCGTTTCGCCGGTCATGCTCTCCAGCTCATAGCGGTTCGGCTTGATCATAAAGGGTCGGGCCTCGAGGCCGTACTTGAGCCGCTCGCCGTCCGCGTCCAGCACGCAGCGGCAGCCGAGGCCGTCCACGGCGCGGATGAGCGTGCGGTAGAAGTCCTGCGGGCAGCCCGGCGGCAGCGAGCCGGAGAGGATCAGGTAGTCGCTGGCGTCGGCGTGGTGCGCCACCAGCTCCACCATCTCGCCGAGCTTCTCCTCGTCGATGGGATGGCCGGACTCGTTCAGCTCCGTGACGACGCCGGCCGCGCGGTCGAACACCTTGATGTTCGTGCGGGCGCAGCCCTCGCACCAGATGAACTCGTAGGCGGTGGAATTGAGCATCAGCCGCTTCTCAAACAGCGCGGCGCTGTCGCGGTACATGAAGCCGACGCACTCGGCGTCCAGGCCCAGGCTGGACACGGTCAGCGCCACGTTGATGCCCTTGCCCGCGGCGTTGTCGCCCCGGGAGAGGATGCGGTTCAGCCCGCCGGGGGTGAACTTCTCCACCGTCAGCGTGCGGTCGATGCTGGGATTCAGTGATACGGCAGTAATCATGGTTTTCTCCTGATGGGATCGTCATTCTTCGCCCGGATGCTCTGGCGGCGCGTCCTTGCCGCGTTCGGCCTCGCGCGCCTGTTCCTCTTCCCTGGCTTCCTCCTCCACGTGGCGGATGAAGCCGCCGATGTAGTGGGACAGCGTAAAGCCCACGATCAGGCACACGGCGCCCAGCGCCAGCAGGGCGATCAATACGATCTTCTGCGTGCCCGTCATGCCATCGCCTCGCGATACAGGGAGTGTGGGACCAACCGGTGTATGGTATAGTATAACACAATTTTGTCAAAATTCAAGTGGGGTTGCTTGTGGTTGACGAATATAAAAGATCCTTCGACTGCGCTGACGCTTCGCTCAGGATGACAACCGATTCGCCTTGTTGTCATCCTGAGCGGAGCCGCGCAAGCGGCGTAGTCGTGCTGCAGGCCTGCGAAGCAAAGGATCTTCCAAGCGTTTTCAGTTATCCGCCCGGTTATACCCGTTCTTCATGTGCTCGCTGGCGTCCATCAGCACCTTGTTGAGCGTCGCGATCGTCTGCTCCTTCGCCATCGCGCACAGCTTTTCATTGGCCTCGTCCGTCAGCGAGAAATCGCCCGAGTCCATCATCTTTTTATCGTACTCGCGCACCAGCCGGCGGCCCTTCGTGAACACCGCGCCCTGGTAGCGCTCGACGTTCTGGATGCTGCTGGCGTAGTTGTGGTCGGCCAGCGCGGCGATCAGCCGGCTGCCCCAGTAGAAGTTTTCGGTGGAGGTGTCCAGCGTCACGTCCGACAGGTATCTGGGCATGCGCGGCGCGTTCGCGTACATGGGCAGCATCGCGTCGAACGTCGTGGAGCCGAAGCTGATCCACTCGATGCCGCGGATGGCCTCGGGCACGTCCTCGCGGATCTGGCAGATCGCCGTGACGCCCGTGCGGTTGATGCCGATGGAGCGGTACATGCCCCGCTTGCCGGTGTCCTGGCTTGAGTAAGGATTGTAAGGCGTGCCCTGGTAGTGGCCGGACCGGGATGTCGTCGCTCTCGGGGGTGAACTCGGCGTCAGGCCCGTCCCAGCGGTGGGCGTGCGGCGCGAGGAAGCGGCCCATGAACCACGCGCGGGGCGTGTTGTAGATGTGGTCCATGTCGCTGTGGGAGCCGAACACGTCCCGGGGATTGAATTTGCCGCCCTGGTTGAGGTCGAGGTGGTTTTCCGCGATGAATTCGCGCAGGTCCGAAGAGCACAGGTGCGCCTTCTTCTCGCCGAAGGCGTCGTCCAGGTCGAAGGCGTCCATGTCGAACTGGTTGGGCGCGATCACCACGGCGTCGTCCGGCACCCGGCGGGCCATCCAGTGGTGTCCGCCGATGGTCTCCAGCCACCAGATTTCGTCTCTGTCGTTGAAGGCGATGCCGTTGGACTCATAGGTTCCGTACTGCTCCAGCAGCGCGCCGAGGCGCTCCACGCCCTCGCGGGCGGAACGGATGTAGGGCAGCACTAGCACGACGATGTCCTCCTCGCCGATGCCGCCGGGCACGTCCTTTTCCCTGCGCGTCTTCGCCTTGCGGTACTCCACCAGCGGGTCCGCCGCCAGCACGCGCGGGTTGGAGGTGATGGTCTCGGTGGCCGTCATGCCCACGTTCGCGGCGTTGATGCCCGTGGCGGCCCAGATGCCGTTCTTCCTGTCCACGCTGGGGCAGGCGGTATAGCGCATGGGGGCGTCGGGCAGGTCGATCTCCAGGTGGGAGATGACGCTCTTGTACTTCCTCGGCTGGCGCTTCGGCTCCACCACGACGAGCTTCTTCACGTCGAAGTGGCCGTCGTCGGTGCGGGCGATCATCGTGGAACGGTCGTTGCTGGCGCTCTTGCCAACCAGTACGGTGGTGCAGGACATGGCTGGTCCCTCCTTGTGTTGTTCGCTTCTGGTATTGTACACCAACTGCCCGGAGATGGCAAGAGATAGATTGCGCACATACCAAAAGCCTTCCCC
>CACYET010000277.1 GCA_902773515.1 uncultured Eubacteriales bacterium
TAGTAGGAGTCCTCGTTGATCGGGCGCATCCTGCCGATATCCGTAATCGCGTAGACCTTCATGGGCGTGACCTCCAATGGCGTTGTGTCCGGTAGTTTCGTTGGCGTTCTATTGTGACGTTGATCCGGGCGTTGAGAGTGGAGTGTGGAGTGTGGAGTGTGGAGTTCAGGTTGAATTCCTTGCGGATTTCTTTTTCTTTAAGATTCTTCGCTTCGCTCAGAATGCAGACGCCCGCGAAACGCTGTCATCCTGAGCGAAACAATGTCATCATGAACAAAACTTTTTCATTCTGAGCGAAGCGCTGTCATCCTGAGCGAAGCGAAGGATCTGTACGTTCCGTTCAGGACAACACAGTGATCAGAGTGACAAGCATCACAGCAGAGTCATACTTCAATCAGAACAAATCCCGCAGGGATTTGCACCGCAACACCACACTCCACTCCTCACTCCTAACTCCTCACTCCTCACTCCGCAAAGTGTCCAGCACCTTGCGCCTGAGCTGTCCGCACGCGCCTTCGATGTCCGCGCCCATTTCGCGGCGGACGGTGGCGGAGATGTGCTTGAGCTCGAGCCGCCTGAGGAATGCGTCCACCGTCCGGCGGTCGGGCGCGGCGAGGTTGCGCTCCTTCACGTCGTTCAGCGGGATCAGGTTCACGTGGCAGCGCAGGCCGCGCAGCCGCCGCGCCAGCTCCTCGGCATGGCGCACGTCGCTGTTCAGGTCCTTGATCAGCGCGTACTCGAAGATCACGCGCCGCCCGGTCTGCTCCACGTAGTACTTGCAGGCCGCCAGAACCTCGCTGTAGGGGTAGGCGTGGGCCACGGGCATGATCTTCTGGCGGATCTCGTCGTTGGGGGCGTGCAGCGACAGCGACAGCGTCACCGGCAGGCCCTCCTTGGCGAAGTCGTACATCCGCCGCACCAGCCCGCAGGTGGACAGCGATATGTTGCGCAGCGAGATGTTCAGCCCGTTCGGGTCGTTCACCAGGCGCAGGAACTTGACCACGTTGTCGTAGTTGTCCAGCGGTTCGCCGCTGCCCATCAGCACGATGTTGTGCACGCGGCGCTCGGGGTCGTCGGCCTGGATGTGGCGGTTCGCCGCCGCCACCTGGCCGAGGATCTCCCCCGGCGTCAGGTCGCGCACGCGGCCCTCCAGCGTGCTGGCGCAGAAGGCGCAGCCCATCCGGCAGCCGACCTGCGTGGACACGCACAGCGTGTCGCCGTGGTGGTAGCGCATCAGCACGCCCTCGATCAGGTTGCCGTCCGTGAGCGCGTAGAGGAACTTCTCCGTCTCGTCCAGCTTCGACTTGAAGCTCTCGAGGATGCGCACCGGGTTGGCCACGGCGATCTCGCCCAGCCGCGCGCGCAGCGCGGCGGACAGGTTCGTCATGCCGTCGATGTCCGCGCCGCGGTTCAGCCAGCTCGCGATCTGTCCCGCGCGGAATTTGCTCTCGCCCAGATCGTCCACCACGAAGCGCGTGAGTTCTTCGCCGGTCATGCCCAGCAGTTGTATCTTGTCCAAATCTATTTTCACTTCCTCCGCATCCGCGCGATGAAGAAGCCCTCCAGGCCGTCGAGGTCCGGGCGGATCTGCAGCATGCCGTTCGACAGCCGGGGCTTCAGCGCCTCCGGCAGCCAGCCGTCGCCCGCGTCCGGCTCAAACTCCGGGTGCGCGTCCAGGAACGCGCGCGCCTGCATCTCGTTCTCCTCCGGCAGCAGCGTGCAGGTGGCGTACACCAGCCGCCCGCCCGGCCTCACCGCCCCGGCGCACGCCTCCAATATCTGCCTTTGCAGCGGCGGCAGCGCCGCGAGGCTCTCCTCGCTCTGGCGGTACTTGATGTCCGGCTTGTCGGCGATCACACCCAGCCCGGAGCACGGCGCGTCCACCAGCACGGCGTCCATCGACAGCTTCATATCCTCCGGCACCCGGCGGGCGTCGCGCTCGCTTGGGCGCACGTTTTCAAGCCCGAGCCGGCGCGCCGCGGCGCGGATCAGCTCCACGCGGTGCGGGTGCACATCCCACGCGAACACGCGCCCGGACGTGCCCATGCGCTCGGCCAGCAGGCAGCTCTTGCCCCCCGGCGCGGCGCAGGCGTCCAACACCTGCATGCCGGGCTTCACCTCCACCGCCAGCGCCGCCAGCATGGCGCTCTGGCCCTGAATGGTGAACACGCCCCGGCGATAGCCCTCGTGCGCGGCCAGGTTGCCCGCGTCCTCGACGATGTAAGCGCCGGGGACCGCGCCGCTGTGCCACCTGAAGCCCTGCCCGTCCAGCCACGCCTCGAACGCGGTGTCGTCCATGCGCAGGCGATTCACGCGCACGGTCTGCTCGCGCCTGGGCGGCGTCCAGCCCGCGATGGCCGCGGCCCCGTCCAGCCCGTAGGCGTCGATCAGCCGCCGCGCGGCGGGCTCGGCGATCGAATACTTCACCGACAGCCACGCCAGCGGGTCCGTCTCGCGGTCGGGCACCGCCAGCTCCCCGGCGTCCCGCGCGCGGATCAGGCTCCGCAGCACGGCGTTCACGAGCCCGGAAAAGCCCTCGCGCCGCGCGGCGCGCACCTGCTTCACGGCCTCGTCCACGGCGGCGTGGTCGGGCACGCGGTCCATGAACAGCAGTTGCGCCGCGGCGAGGTGCAGTATGTCGACCACGACCGGCTCCGGCTTCTGGTCCAGGAAGCGGTCGAGC